>NZ_JBFAZW010000033.1:0-89926 GCF_040682015.1 Dactylosporangium sp. NPDC051485 | reverse complement strand
CGCTCGATGCCGTCCACGGCATCGGCGACGGGAAATGGATCTAGTGCTGTTTCGTTTTCGCGCATGCTGATGGATCCCCCCGTGTGATGCGTTCGGTGAGCACCTCGAGCGCCGCGGCCCGCTGCTCGCTGGTCCCGTTGAACCCGACCTGCCGCAGCGCGTCCATGATGCCGAAGGCGGCGTCGCGGAACTCCTGCGCCTGCGAGACGTTCTCGTCGCCGTACTCCTGCCATGGCGCGTTCTGCGCCGCGCTCTCGGCCTCCGGGCGGCCGGTGTCGGTGAGCACGAAGCGCTTGCGCCCGCCGCTCTCCTCGGCCTGGATGAGCCCCTCGTCCTCGAGCATCTGCAGCGTCGGGTACACCGAGCCGGGGCTCGGCCGCCAGATGCCGCCCGTGCGCTGCTCGAGCTCCTGGATCATCTCGTAGCCGTGCATCGGCCGCTCGTGCAGCAGCGCCAGGACGGCCTGCCGGACGTTGGGCCGCCCGCCGCGGGAGCGCCCGCGGCCGTGGCCGGGCCCGTGCCCGTGGTGTTGTCCCCAGCCGCGCCCGCCACCGGGCGGGAACGGCGGGATGAAGCTGCCGAACCCGCGTTGCCACGAGCCGGCGTCGAAGAATCCCTGTCGCGACCTCATGATCGCACCCTCCATTCGTCGAACCATCGCTGATAGTTCGACGATATATCGGGAACCTATCGGCGACAACCCTTCCCGATAGTCGAGGCCGTCGCGCAACAACCGGCACAGACTGTTAAAACATGAAATGTCCGATAAGTCGTGGCGCGGCAGCGCCCGACTTATCGGACAAGAAGGACGGAACTACAGC
This sequence comes from Dactylosporangium sp. NPDC051485, assembly GCF_040682015.1. Lineage (NCBI taxonomy): Bacteria > Bacillati > Actinomycetota > Actinomycetes > Micromonosporales > Micromonosporaceae > Dactylosporangium > Dactylosporangium sp. NPDC051485. The sequence goes on along the minus strand of NZ_JBFAZW010000033.1, from coordinate 89,105 downwards.
TCGATGACCGTTCTCAGGATCTCGCCACGCTCCATCTTGTGGAAGGCGGACTCCACGTCACCCAGCGAACCGGTCTCGGTCACGAACTTCTCCAGCGGGAGGCGGCCCTGCCGGTACAGGTCGATGAGCATCGGGAAGTCCCGCGAGGGCAGGCAGTCGCCGTACCAGCTGGACTTGAGCGCCCCGCCCCGCCCGAACACCTCCAGGAACGGCAGGGTCAGCTGCATGTCGGGGCGCGGCACCCCGACGAGCACCACCGTGCCGGCCAGGTCCCGGGCGTAGAAGGCCTGCTCGTACACCTGCGGCAGCCCCACCGCCTCGACCACCACGTCGGCGCCGAAGCCGCCGGTCAGGGACCGGATCGCCGCGACCGGGTCGGTCTCGCGGGAGTTGACGACGTGGGTGGCGCCGAAGTCGGTGGCCCACTGCAGCTTGCGGGGGTCCACGTCGACGCCGATGATCGTTGACGCGCCGGCCAGGCGGGCACCGGCGATGGCGGCGTTGCCGACCCCGCCGCAGCCGAAGACGGCCACCGAGTCGCCGCGCCCGACGTTGCCGGTGTTGACGGCGGCGCCGATGCCGGCCATGACGCCGCAGCCGAGCAGGCCGGCGACCGCGGCGGGGGCCTGCGGGTCGACCTTGGTGCACTGGCCGGCGGCGACCAGCGTGTGCTTGAGGAACGCGCCGATGCCCAGGGCGGGGGACAGCGGCGTGCCGTCGGTCAGGGTCATCTTCTGCTTGGCGTTGTGGGTGTTGAAGCAGTACCACGGACGCCCCCGCAGGCAGGCGCGGCACTGCCCGCACACGGCCCGCCAGTTGAGGATCACGAAGTCGCCGGGGGCCACGTCGGTGACGTCGGGGCCGACCGACTCGACCACGCCGGCCGCCTCGTGGCCGAGCAGGAACGGGAAGTCGTCGCTGATACCGCCCTCGCGGTAGTGCAGGTCGGTGTGGCAGACGCCGCAGGCCTGGATCTCGACCCGGGCCTCACCCGGGCCGGGCTCGGGCACGACGATGGTCTCCAGGCTCACCGGGCGGCCCTTGCCCAGCGCGACGACGCCTTGCGTCTGAATAGGCATACCGACGGTCCTATCAGAGAATGTCGGCCATGACGGCGGATCAACTGCGGCAAGTTGCGAAAGAGCGCTTCGGCTGGGACCGGCTGCGCGACGAGCAGCTGCGGGCGATGGAGGCGCTCATGGCCGGGCGCGACGCCTTGGCCGTGCTGCCCACCGGCGCCGGCAAGTCCGCCATCTACCAGGTGCCGGCCCCGCTGCTGCCCGGGCCGACGATCGTCGTGTCGCCGCTGCTGGCCCTGCAGCAGGACCAGATCGCCTCGCTGACCGCGCGCCACCACGAGTCCCTCGTCGCCGTGCGGCTGTCCTCCGCCGAGGGCAGGAGCGAGCGCGAGGAGGCGCTGGAGGCGCTGCGGGCCGGCGACGCCGAGTTCGTGTTCCTCACCCCGGAGCAGTTCGCCGACCCGGCCCGGGTCAAGCAGATCAAGGCGCTCAAGCCGAGCCTGGTCGCGGTCGACGAGGCGCACTGCGTCTCGGCCTGGGGCCACGACTTCCGGCCGGACTACCTGCAGCTCGGGCAGTTCATCCGGGAGCTGGGCCGCCCGCCGGTGGTGGCGCTGACCGCGACCGCCTCGCCGCCGGTGCGCGAGGACATCGTCGAGCGCCTCGGCATGCGCGACCCGGAGGTCGTGGTCACCGGGCTGGACCGGCCCAACCTGTACCTCGAGTCCGTCCACTGCCCCGACGAGGAGACCCGCTACCGGCGCCTGGTCGCGCGCATCCGCGAGTCGGCCCCGCCCGGCATCGTCTACGCCCCGACCCGCCGGGCCACCGAGGAGCTGGCCGAGCGGCTCACGGAGGAGGGCATCGAGGCCGTCGCCTACCACGGCGGGATGAGCGCCGGCGAACGCGAGCGGGCCCACGAGGCATTCCTGGCCGACGCGGTGCCGGTCATGGTGGCCACCACCGCCTTCGGCATGGGCATCGACAAGCCGAACATCCGGTGGGTCAACCACGTGTCGCTGCCGGACTCCCCGGACTCGTACCTGCAGGAGATCGGGCGGGCCGGGCGCGACGGGCAGCCGGCGAAGGTCCTGCTGCTGCACCGCAGCGAGGACAGCGGCCTGCGCAAGTTCTTCACCAGCGCCGGCGTGGACCGCGACGAGGTCGCCTCGCTCGCCGCCCTGCTGCGCGCGGCCGGCGAGCCGCTCACCCGCGACGAGCTCGAGGAGCGCACCGGCCTCGGCGAGCGCAAGCTCGGGCAGCTGCTGGCCCTGCTGGAGGAGGTCGGCGCGGCGCGCATGCTGCACGGGGGCCGGGTGAAGGCCCCGCGCTGGGCGCCCACCCCGGCGAAGGCGGCCGAGCTGGCCGAGGCGCAGGCGCAGCGGCAGCAGACGGTCTCCCGCTCGCGGCTGGACATGATGCGCGGCTTCGCGGAGACCGGGCAGTGCCGGGGGCGCACGCTGCTGGCGTACTTCGGCGAACACCTCGGCACCACCTGCGGCCACTGCGACAACTGCACGGACGGCAGCGCCGCGGCCGGGCTGGCCGCCGCCGAGGACGCGCCCTTCCCGGTGCACAGCGAGGTCCGGCACGGCGAGTGGGGCAAGGGGATGGTGATGTCCTACGCCGGCGAGCAGATGACGGTGCTGTTCGAGCGGGTGGGGTACAAGACGCTCTCCGTGCCGGTGGTCAAGCGGCACCGGCTGCTGCGGCCGGCGTAGCGCCCCGCAGCACGCCGCCGCAGTGGTACCCCTGCGCCTGCGGGCAGTCCAGCCGGCGCAGCCGCTCCTTGCAGCAGTGCCCGGTTGCCCAGGCCGGTCAGCGCGTCACCCCGGACAGGGCGTACAGCCCCTGCCGGGCGAGCACCCACGGCCGCGTACCAGCGCCATGCGGCCATCGGACTCCCCGGGACATTTTTCGCTGAAACGGCTGATCTCCTATCGGCAGCCGGGCCGCGGAACTGAGGGTGGCCGGATGATGGGTGCGGGATTCGCGCCGTGGCGCGGGGGTAGGGGGCTCCGATGAAGGTCGCACTGCTCGGTCCGATCGCCTGGCGCACGCCGCCGCGGGCGTACGGGCCGTGGGAACAGATCGTGTCGCTGCTCGCCGACGGCCTCGTGGCCCGTGGCGTGGACGTCACCCTCTTCGCCAGCCTCGACTCGATCACCGCGGCCCGCCTCGACGGGGTCGTGGACCACCCGTACAACGAGGACACCACCTACGACGGCCGCGTCTGGGAGGCGATCCACGTCGCGCACTGCTACGCCCGCAGCGGCGAGTTCGACCTGGTGCACAACAACCTCGACTGGCTGCCCCTGGCGATGAGCGAGTTCTGCCGGACCCGGCTGCTCACCACCGTGCACGGGTTCTGCTCGCCGTCGATCCTGCCGGCCTACCAGCGGGCCGGTTCGGCCTACGTGTCCATCTCCGACGCCGACCGCGGCCCCGGCCTGGACTACGCGGCGACCATCTACCACGGCATCGACCCGCGGCAGTTCCCGTTCCGCGCCGAGCCCGGGGAGGCGCTGGTCGCCTTCGGCCGCATCCACCCGGACAAGGGCACCGCGCAGGCCGTCCGGATCGCCCGCGCGGCCGGCCGGCGGCTGCTCATCTGCGGGCCGGTGCACGACGAGCGGTACCACGAGCAGGAGGTCATGCCCCTCGTCGACGGCGACCAGATCGTCTACGCCGGCAACGTCGGCCCGGCCGAGCGCGCGGAGATCCTGGGCGGCGCCGCCGCGCTGCTGCACCCGATCGGCTTCGCCGAGCCGTTCGGGCTCTCCGTGGTGGAGGCGATGGTCTGCGGTACCCCGGTCGTGGCCTATCCGCTCGGCTCGATGCCCGAGGTCGTCGACGAGGGCGTCACCGGCTACCTCGCCGCCAACGCCACCGAGGCGGCCGGCGTGCTCGACGACGCGCTCAAGCTCGACCGGTCCCGGGTGCGTGCCCGCGCCCTGCAGCGCTTCTCGGCCGACCGCATGGTCGACGACTACCTGCGCCTCTACCAGCGAATCCTGGCGTGAATCCCTCAAGGCCCCCGGCGGTCGGCCGAACCTTCACAGTGTGCGGCGCCCGCGGCTTCTGACGCGGTAACGCGGACGGCTCGGCTCCGGCAGCGACGTGGCAGGCTGCCGGGGCCGGCGCCTTACGTGATCAAATGCTGGCGCTGCGTCATTGGTGTCCCTAAGCTCCCAGGGCGGGAGGACACTGTGAGTGCTGTCGATGTTACGGACCGGCTGGATGCGGTCGAGCGGCTGATCGCCGCCTGGGACTTCCCGGGCGCCCGGGAGGTGGTCCAGGAGCTGCTGGACGAGCCCGGCCTGAGCGACGACGACCGGCTGACCACCCGGCGCCTGCTCGCCGAGGCGCTGCGCGAGCTGGGCGAGATCGACCGGGCCTACGACCTGGCCGAGGCCGTGGCCGCGCAGGCCGAGCGCCGCTACGGCCAGGTCCACCCGGCCACCGTCCACGCCGTCGCCGTGCTGGCCGCCGTCCGGCACGACTACGACGAGTGGGACGAGGCCGAGCGGCTCTACCACCGGGTCCTGGACAGCGGCATCGACGAGGAGGGCGATGCGCCGGTCTGCCGGGCCGTGCGCCTGGCCCGGGTCAACCTGGCGCTGCTGCAGCGCGACCGGGGCGAGACCGCGCTCGCGCTGAGCCTGCTCAACGCCGCCTACGTGATCCATCGGCGCGAGTACGGCGCCGACGACCTCGACACCATCCGCATCGCCGCCGAGCTGGCCGCGCTGCAGCACGCGCGGGGCGACGTGGCGGCCGCCCGGCGGCTGTTCACGCTCGCCCACGCGGCGGCGCGGGCGCGGCTGGGCACCCGGCACCCGTTCACCAAGGCGGTGGAGTGGGAGCTGGCCGCGGTGGAGCCGCCGATGCCCTCGGCCCCGGTGACCGCCCCGCCCGCGATCGACCCCGTTCGCGTGGCCGAACCTGCTCGCGTGGCCGACCCCGTTCGCGTAGCCGAACCTGCTCGCGCGGTCGAACCTGCTCGCGTGGCCGGCGACGGGCCGCAGCCCGCGCGCCGGGTGTGGTCCGCGTGGCCGCTGGTGTCCGTGGTGGTCGTGCTCGTGGCCGCATCGGTACTGGCCGTGCTCCTGCTGTGGCACCGGCCTTCCGGCGCGCCCGCCCCGCTGGCCGTGGCCTCGGCGCCGGTGTCCGTCGCGGTCGCCGTCCCGCCGGCCTCGGCTTCGGCGCCGGTGTCTGTCGCTGGTTCCGTCCCGCCCGGGGTGCGCGCCCTGCGCCTCGTCGACGGGCGGACGAAGCTCACGGTCATCTGGGCCCCGCTGCCGGTGACCGTGGTGATCGCCGTGTCGAAGGCGAGCGCGCCGGCGGTCGTGGTGGGGAGCGTGCCGGCGGGCACGGGGGAGTACGACATCCACGACATCGCGCCCGGCCAGCCCTATTGCGTGGTCGTCGGCCCGCTCGACGACCAGGCGTCGGTGACCCCCGCCGCCTCGGTGTGCACGGGTCATCGCTGAGCGTGCCGGTGGTCCCGATCGCATGACCGGGATGGCCATGTCGCAAACTTCGACGGGTATAGTCCGCCCGGTGCGGCTTACTGACCGGACCCTCAATCGGCTGCCGGAACCCGTAGCGGAAGCGCTGCGTAAGCACCGCGAGACGGTGAAGTTCATCATCGTCGGCGGCCTCTGCTACGCGGTTGCGCTGGTCTTCAACTACGCATTGCGCCTGACGGTGCTGGGCTCCAAGCCGGTCATCGCCCTGACCGTCGCCAACATCATCGCCACGGTCGTCTCGTACTTCCTCAACCGCGAGTGGTCCTTCCGCACCCGCGGCGGCCGCCGCCGCCACCACGAGATGCTCCTCTACAGCGTCGTCAACGGCATCGGCGTGGCCCTGAACTCCGCCCCGCTGTGGGTCGCCCGCTACGTCTTCGGCATCCACTACCCCAGCGTCAGCCGCCTCGCCGAGGAGGTCTCCGACTTCATCTTCGGCATGGTCATCGGCGTGGCCATCGCGATGGTCTTCCGCCTGTGGGCCTACCGGGTGTGGGTCTTCCCGCACGACGACGTCCGGCCGGCGCCGAAGCGGCACGAGGTGCCCGCCCAGTCCGCCGCGGTCGCGGCCCCGGCGACGGACTCCTCGGGAGCCTGAGCCGTCCGCGACTCGCGCCGCCCGGTCCTGTGGTTGATCCGGCGCTCGGTGCCGGACATGTCGCCGGCCGGGCGGCAGTTCCGGATCCCCGGCAGTCCCGCGCCGTTCTTCCGTTCGTGGTGCGGGCCGGATCTTCGCCTGCCGGGTGGCGTGGATCCGCGGGAGGCCCGCGCCGTTCTTCCGGTCCGTGTCTTCCGAGTCCGTGTCTTCCGGATCCGTGGTGTATCGATCCGGCGCTTCGCGCCGGATTTTTCGCCTGCCGGGTGGTATTTCGGGCATGTCCGAATCGGCGTTGGCGACGGCCGGACCTCGGAGCGGACGGTCAGAAGATGCTGTGGTTCGAGTCCTGCCCGCCCGGCGCGCCGAGGATCTCGTGGACGCCCGCGATACTCAGCTGGCGCTGGACGAAGGGGCTGGCGCGCCAGACGACGACGCGGACGCCCTCGGCCCCGGCCTCCCGCTGGGCCGCCACCAGGGCCCCCACCGCGGCCGAGTCCAGGAAGGTCACCAGGCCCAGATCCACGCGCAGCGTGCTCGGCCGGCGCTGGGTCGCCGCGGACACGATTTCCTGACGCAGGGTGGTCGCGTTGCTGTGGTCGATCTCGCCGCGCACGGTGAGCACGGTCGATCCGTCCACCGTGACGTTGGTCGTCACCGACATCGCCATGGCGCACCCACCCTCGTCACGCGGACAGCATAAATGCGCCGCGGGCGCAGCGCAGCGGCCGGGCGGGACGGGTTCACCGGTGCGTGCACACAACCGTCACCCGGGCGGGCTGCGGCGCATGCGTCGCCGGCACGCAGCGTGCTTGTCGCGCGGCGGCGCGGTTGCGGCGCAGGGGCGCACCGTGATCGTCCGTCACAGGCCATGGCAGGAGCCCTACCCTTCGGCGTCACCCGCAAAACCTCACCAGCCGCGCACGGCACAAAAATTCACGAAAAATCGGATGAATCCGGTATGCCAGCGCCGGATTCATCCCGATGTCCTCAGGGGCCTCGGTCGGCTCCACCGGCAAGGATCCGCAGCTGTTCGACCGGACGGCGGCGTCGCCGCCACGGCCACCGCTCGGCAAGCGCGTCATCAGGCGCGCGGAGGCGGGTCGCCCGGGATGTGGTCGGGGCAGTGCAGGCGCAGCTGGCGGTACCCGAAGGGGGCGTCGACGAACCAGCAGTGGTGCGGGGCCGGGGTGCCCGGGTGGCGGTAGCCGTCGAAGAAACGGCACGACAGGCACATCCGGGTGACCGGGATGCTGCCCTGCTGCTGCATCAGCCCGATCTTGGCGGTGACCATGCGCAGGAGCCGGGCCTGCTGGTGGTCCGACAGCGTGTCGACCTCGGACAGGAGCTGGTCGGCCCAGTTGGCGGGGGCCGGGGTGGTGGCCAGCCCCTTGTCGGTGGCGGCGACGCGCATGTCGCGGGCGGCGTACGACGGGGCGGGGCGCATCTCGACCAGGCCCTCGGCGATCAGCGGGGAGAGCAGGGCCATCGCGGCGGCGACCGTGGCGCCGAGGTCGCCGGCCAGATCTGAGAGGCGGTACTCGCGGTCGCGGCGGCCCAGCAGGAGCATGACCTGGTGGTGGGCCGGTGGGAGGCCGTGGTCGGGCGCCGGGCCGTCGGCGGGGGCCATCACGGCCACCCGAACCAGGCCGGCCACCAGCTTCTGGGCCTGCGCTTCCATGGTCACGGGGACGTCCTCCCGGCAGGGCGAGGAGTGTGCGTAACAGCACACACTAGTCCCGCTCGTCGATCAATGGGGGAAAGACGCGGAACACGAAAGAGCTGGCGGAACACGAAAGGACTACAGGAAGGGACGTACACGAAAAATCGGAAATGTCCGAAAAAGCCGATGGGGCGGCGTAGGCTCTGCGGACCGAGAGCCGGGCGTGACGGGGGAACGATGGGTGCGACACGGGTGATGGCCACGGCGGTGGCGCTGCTGGCGGCGGTCGGCGCGGCGGGGGCCGTCACCGGGACCGCGCAGGCGGCGGTGACCGGGCCGGCCGTCGCGCAGGCGGGCGCCGTCTACCGCGGTGGTGGAGCGGCCCAGGCCGGGGCGCGGCCGGGCACCAGCCTGGTGCTCACCGTGGCCAAGGGGGAGCCGGCCCGGCCGGTGCAGCGCCGCGCGGTGCTCACCTGCCAGCCCGCCGGGGGCAGCCACCGGCAGGCCCGCGACGCGTGCGCGCAGCTGTCCAAGGTCGGCGGTCGGTTCGAGCGGCTGCAGCTGGACGGCGGGGCGTGCACGATGCAGTACGACCCGGTGACCGTGACCGCGAGCGGCTCGTGGAAGGGTCGCAAGGTCGCGTACCGCCACACGTTCGGCAACGCCTGCACGCTGGCGACGACGACCGGAGCCGTGTTCAGCCTTTGAAGACGCCCAGCGTCTTGAAGTCGTGGTTGGGGAAGATCGCGGCCGAGTCCGCCACGTTGAAGCGCTTCTTGAGCATCTCGGCGAGGATGTCGCGGTAGTCGTTGGCGCCCGCGACGTCGCCCTGGTCGAGGGCCGACGGGGCCAGGCCCGGCCAGTTGCCGTGGACCTTGCCGCCGTTGAGGCCGCCGCCGAAGAGCAGCATGGCGTTGCCGTGGCCGTGGTCGACGCCGGCGTTGCCGTTCTCCTGCACGCGGCGGCCGAACTCGCTCATCGTGATGATGGTCGTGTTCTCCAGCAGGGGGCCGATGTCGGTGCAGAAGGCGCCGATCGCCTCGGACAGGTTGGTCAGCGAGTTCTTCATGTCGCCGCCGTCGACCCGGCCGAGGTTGGTGTGCATGTCCCAGCCGCCGACGTCGAGCGCGGCGACGCGCAGGCCCACGCCGGCCTTGAGCAGCTGGGCGATGTCGCGCAGCCGGTCGGCGAGGCCCCCGCCGGGGTACTGCACCCCCTCCACCGGCCGGTACTGCGTCGTGGCCAGCTTCTGCGCCGTGCTGATGGCCTGCAGCGTGGAGCCGGCCGTGGTCGCCAGGGGATGGTCCAGCCCGGTGTACAGCGTCTTGAGGGCGTCCATCGTCTGGGTGCGCATGTTGTCGTTGTCGATGCGGAAGTCCCGCATCCCGTTGAGCACGATGGCCTGCTCGCCGCCGACGAGCGAGCGGGGCAGCGCCGAGCCCTGCGCGATGGCCCGGAAGGTGGTGCCCGGACCGAGCTTGGACAGCACCCGGTCGAGCCAGCCGGTGCGCACCGCGACGGAGGCGGCTCCCCGCTCGAGCGCGTCCTGGGCCTGGAAGTGGCTGCGGCTGGCGTCCGGGGAGGCGACGGCGACGGCGGCCGCCATCTTGCCGGACTGCCACAGCGGGTACAGCGCCGTCATCGCCGGGTTGAGGCCGAACCCGCGGCCGGCCGGCATCATCGCGGCCATCGGCACGGCGATGGTCGGGCGCAGCTGCTTGTAGTTGGGGTCGTCGCCGGGCGCCACGACCGACAGCCCGTCCATGCCCCCGCGCAGGAAGATCACGATGAGCGTGTTCGGGCCGTCCCCCGGGGCGGCGAAGGAGACGCGGCTGGTCACCAGCTGGGCGCCGAGCGCGGCCACGCCGACGAACCCGGCGCCCTGCACCAGCCGGCGGCGGGTGAAGCCCTTGCTCCACCTGTCGCGCTCGGCGGCCAGCTCGTCGGTGACCTTGTCGGCGTGCACGCGAAGGGCCGCCTCGCACAGGTTGGGCCCGTGCCGGCGAAGCTCCTCAACATTGGCGGGCCGCCGCTCACCGTCAGGAAGCGAGAGGTTGGCGGGCCGCCGCTCACCGTCAGGAAGGGAAGAGTCGGTCATCTGCCTCACCGCAGCGCGTGGTAGACGGAGTCGAGGATCAGCGGGGCCACCAGGGGCAGCTTGCCGCCGAGGTTGTTGTCGGTGACGCGGGTGTCGGCCTTGACGCCCAGGAACTTGATGAGCGCGTCCTTCTCGTTCGGCTTCATCGGCTGGAAGATCAGGCGGTTGGCGAGCACGTCGAGGTAGACGCCGAGCGTCGCCGCGGGCTGCGTGACGAGGCTGTCGGCCTTGGGGTTGTTCAGGCCCTTCCACTGCCCGCCCACGAACGCCCGGTGCGCGTTCCAGGTCTCCAGCATGCCGGCCGCGGAGCTCCACGCCGTGGCCACGTCGGGGTACCCGTCCGGCGGCCCCCAGCCCAGCGGCGGCTGGCCCAGCTTGTTGGTGAAGTTGTAGAGGTCCTCGAGCGCCTTGGCGGTGTCCGCCCCGGGCTGCGTGCCGACCACCCGCGCCGTGGCCACGAAGTTCTCCAGCGGCCGGCGGGTCTTGAGCCCGGTGGCGATCCAGAACTCCAGCGAGCGGAACAGCATCCTGAGCACCGGCGCGATCGCCGAGCCGCTTTCCTGGTACGTCTTGGCCAGCCGGTCCACCAGCCCCTGCGGCGGGGTGTCGCACACGAACCGCACGCAGAGCTTGCGCGCGACGTAGCGCGCGGTCGAGGGGTGGGTGGCCAGGTACAGCAGGTAGGCGTCGCCGACGGCGAGGCCGTCCTTGGGGGACTTGTTGGCGTGCTGGAAGCCCAGCACCTTCACCGCGCCCGTCCAGTGCTTGTTCTCGTCGTACCTGAACGTGCCCTCGCGCGTCGCGGTGCGCCCGGTCATGAGGTACGCCGAGTTGCGCACGTCCTTCTCGTTGTACCCGCCGTCGATGCCGACGGTGTGCAGCTCGAGCAGCTCGCGGCCGTAGTTCTCGTTGACGTTGCGCTTGTCCGACGAGGTGTTGTCGAGGTACCGCATCATCGCCGGATCCCGCGCGGAGGCGATGAGCATGTCGGAGAACTTGCCCAGCGCGTGCTGCCGGATGACGCCCATGTCGTAGGGGCCGCGCACGTCCCACCCGCCGTCGAACGGGCTGGTCACGTTGAGGTGGTTGTTCCAGAAGTCGACCATCACCTCGAGCAGCTGGCGGCTGCTCCACATCTGGCGGGCCAGGACGGCGCGGGTCAGCTCGTACTGCGCCTTGTTGTCCCCGTCCTTGACCGACGAGCGGATGTCCGCGGTCGACATCGTGGCGGTCGGCACGGCCTTGAGCGCCGCGTCGGCGACCGGGTCGTCGACCTTGGCCGGGTCGAGCTGCTGGTCGATCCAGGCGTCGATGCCGACCTGCTTGACCAGCGCGACGTCGCCGGGCGTGGGCCCGAACGTGGCCCGGCGCAGCAGGTGCAGCACCGGGTCGCGGTTGAGCGGCGTCGGGAAGCGCGGGGTGGCCTTCATGGCGGCGACGGCGGCCGCCGACGGCGTGTCGGCCACGCCGGAGGCGCCGAGGTCGTTGAGGTCGCCCTGGCCGCTGGTGTAGCTGGCGTCGCGGTTGGAGAAGGAGCCCGCGTCGCGGGGCGAGACGTTGCCGCCGCCGCTGCCGGTCTTGACGTCGTCGTCGGGGTTGTCCGCGACGGGGCCGAACGCGGCCGCGGCGCCGGAGCCGAGCGCGCCGAGGGCGACCGCGCCGCCGCCGAGGGCCAGGAGCGCCTGGCGGCGGTTGCGCATCAGCTCGTGCAGGGCGGGCCGGCCGGTGCGCAGCCAGGCGGGCGCGGGCCCGGCGGCGCGGCGCTTGGCCGCCGTGGCCTCGCCCGGGTCGTCCGGGTCTGGCGGCGGGGACCGCAGCACGCGCGGCATCGGGAACTCGCCGGTGTAGTCCGAGAAGAACGCGCCCTGCACCTTCTTGGGCGCGTCGCCCGGGTCATCCGAGAAGAGCCGTTCTGGCACGCTAGGGAATCTAGTGAGCGGGTCATCGACCCTCAAGCCGGGTGGCGCGGGCTCCGGTCAACTTTGTCTTTCTTCTTGCTTAAGTGCCGGGAATTCTTCGCGAATCCGGGAAAACCAGGCGATCACGCAAAGTCATCTCTTCCGTACGTAATGTTCGAGGTGTACGCATGAGTGATCGGACGAGGGCAGGGGGTTAGCGGTCGTGATCGATGCTGCACCCGATCGCCCCGTGGCCGTCAGGATCGGCCTCGTGTTGCTCGTGCCGCTGCTCGGCCTGCTCGGTCTGGCCGGCGTGGGTGCGTACGGGTTCGCCGGTGAGGGCCGGACCGCGCGCGACCTGCGCGACGCGATCGCGGCCGGGATCGCCGCCGACCGGGCCGCCGGTGAGCTGTCCAAGGAGCGCCGGGCCGCCGCCGAGCTCCTGCTGGCCGGCACCGATGCCGCCCAGTCTGCCCAGTCCGCCCAGGCCGCCCTGGACGCGCAGGCCGCCGCGACCGACCCCGCGGTGCTGGCCCTGCGCGCCGCGGCCGGGCCGGCCGGCCTGCTCACCCCCGGGCTCTCCGCCGGGCTGGACGACCTGCGAGCGCTGCGCGCCGGGGTCGCCGCCGGCATGCAGGAGGTGGCGGCGGGGGAGTACCTCATGCGGTACACCCAGATCGTGAGCGACCTCGTCCGGCTGCGCCAGGCCGTCGCCGGCCGCCCCGGACCCGCGTCCGTCATGCCCGCCGCCCGCGCGTCGGGCTGGCTGGCCGTGGCCCGCGAGGAGCTGGCCCAGATCCAGCTGCTCGACCTGCGCGGCACCGACACCCCGGCCCGGCGGGAGGCCCTCGCCGCCCATCGCGCCGCCCACCTCGACGCGCTGAGCCGCTTCGCCGAGGCCACCACGCCCGCGCTGCGCGAGCGCCTGGCCCGGGTGCCCTCCGGCGTCGGCGGCGACGCCCAGCCCGCCCTCGACGCCCTGGCCGGCCTCGCCGCGGACGCCGGCGCCGGCGAGCTGGCCCGCGCCGACGCGGCCCGCGTGCGGCTGGACCGCATCCTGCTCGGCGGGCTCGGCATCGTGCTCGCGCTGGCCATCGCCTCGGTGGTGCTGGCCGCCCTGGTCGCCCGCGCACCGCGGGCCCGCCGTCGCCCCGCCGCCGCGGACGAGAGCCGCGTCGCGGCCCCGCCGGTGGGCGAGCCCGCCCTCATCGACCTTGCCCGGCGCAGCCAGCGCCTCGCCGAGACGCTCGTGCAGCACCTCGACGCGGCCGAGCGCGACGAGGCCGACCCGGAGCGCCTGGCCCAGCTCTTCGCCTTCGACCACCTCGCCACCCGCATCCGCCACGACAACCAGAGCCTGCTCGTGCTGGCCGGCGCCGACAGCACCCCCGGCCGCCGCGAGCCGGTGAGCCTGGTCGACCTGCTGCGGGCCGCGCAGTCGAGGATCGAGGACTACCGCCGCATCGAGTACTCCATGATCTCGCCCGACCTGCTCGTCGTCCCCGAGGCCGTGGACGACGTGGTCCACCTGCTGGCCGAGCTCTTCGACAACGCCACCCGCAACGGCCCGCCCGACCGCCCGGTGCTCGTCGAGGGCCGCCGCGAGGCGCAGGGCGCCGTGATCGAGATCGCCGACCGCGGCCCGGGCCTCCCCCCGGAGCGCCTGGCCGAGCTCAACGCCTCCCTGCACGCCGGCGACGGCCGCATCGACGACCGCCGCACCGGCCTCGCCGTGGTGGCCCGCCTGGCCGCCCGCCACGGCGTCGGCCTCGCGCTGCAGCGCCCGCCCACCGGCACCGGCCTGCGCGTCCTCGTCCGGCTGCCCCCGGCCCTGGTGCTGCGCCTGCCCCCGCCGCCGCCCGGCACACCGGTCCGCCGCCCGGTGCCGAAACTGCTCGAACGCGGCCAGCCCCTCCCCGGCGGCGAGCCGGTGGACGTGCCGCACCCGCGCTCGACCCTCGCCCGGACGGTGCCGGGTCCCGTGCCCACCCCGGACGGTCCTACGGTGGTCGTCGAGCCCGAGGCCGTACGGGCCTTCCTGAACAGCTACCAGCAAGCGCCCGCCGACCCGGTGGCCGCGGCGACCAACCTGGAAGGACGTCCTCCGGCATGACACCCACCACGGGGCTGGACTGGCTGCTGAGCGGCTTCACGCAACGCGTCAGCGGCGTGCGGCACACCGTCGCCGTCTCCGGCGACGGCCTGCTCGTCGCCGCGTCGAACGAGCTGGCCCCGGAGCGCGCCGACCAGCTCGCCGCGATGGTGGCCGGGGTGGTGTCGCTGGCCCAGGGCCTGTCGGCCTGCACCGCGGCCGGACCCGTGCGCCGCACCATCGTCGAGATGGGCCGCAGCCTGCTGTTCGTGATGGCCCTGGGCGAGGGCGACACCCTGGCCAGCCTGGCGGCGATGGTCCAGCCGGGCTGCGACGTGAGCCAGGTCGCCTTCGAGCTGTCCGGCCTGGTGGACCAGGTGGGCGCGGCGCTCACCCCGACCACCCGCTGACCGCGCCCGGCGCCCCGCCGCGGTGCCGGGGCTAGGGTGTGCGGCGATGAAGGGTGTTGGTGTGGTCGTCGCCGGTGGGGCGCTTGCCGTGCTGGCGGGTTGTGGGGGCACGGCCGGGGCAGCGCCCGCGGCGAGCGGCCCCGTGATCGCCGGGGAGTGCCCCGCAGTCTGGGACGGCGCGGCGGTCAGCGCCACGCGCACCGGGGACCTGGTGCCCGCCGGTGCGCGCAGCGCCCTGCTGTGCAGCTACGCCGATCCGGACTACAGGCTGCGGGCCCGGCGGAGCACGGCCGACGGGGTGGCCGAGCTGACCGGGTACCTCAACGGGCTGCCGGGCTCGCGGCGGGCGGACTCGCTCTGCGATCTCAGCGCCGGGACCGAGCACGTCATCGTGTTCGAGTACGCGGGGCGGGCGCCGGCCGTCGTCACCGGCCGCAACTGTGCCTGGGACCAGGAGGGGGCGGTGCGGTACCAGGCGGACATTCGCAAGATCACGGCCTACTGGTCGGTCACCTTCCGGGACTGAGCTGCGCGCCGCGCGCCGCCGGCCGGAAGCGTCAGCCCGCCGTCGGGGCGGGCGCGGAGGGTGTGGCCGGGGCGGCGTGCGGGGCGTGGGTGCGAAACGACGGCGCCAGCGCCGCGATGCCGGCCGCCAGCACCGCCGGCACCACGAAGGCCCACCGCAGCGACCAGCTCTCCGCTACGGCGCCGATCAGCCCCGCCCCCACCACGAAGCCGACGTAGTTGAAGAGGTTCACGCGGGCGATGGCCACGCCGGTCCCGGCCGGGTCGAGCCGCCCCGCGGCCGAGAAGGACTGCGGCACGACGAGCGAGAGGCCCAGCCCGACGACCGCGAAGCCCACGATGCTGAGCAGGGCCGTGCCGGAGGCCGCCACCAGGATGAGGCCCAGGCCGCCGACCACGCCGCCGACCGAGACGACCGCGGTCGGGCTGAAGCGGCTCACCAGGCGGTCGCCGGCGGTGCGGCCCAGCAGCATCGTCGTCTGGTAGGCGGCCAGGCCCAGCGCGGCGACGCTGGTGCCGGTGTGCAGGGCCTTCTCCATGAAGACCGAGCTCCAGTTGGACACCGCCGAGTCGGCGATGAACATCAGCGTCATCGCGACGCCGACCAGGATGATCGGGCGCCACGGGATCGACGCGGCGAAGGCGTCCGGGTTGGCCTCGGCGATGGCCTCCTCGGTGCGGCGCAGCTGGCCGGGGCCCGCGGCCAGGGACAGCAGGACGCCCAGCCCGGCCACCGTGCCGAGGGAGGCGGCGATCGACCAGCCCAGGTGCGCGGTGCCCGAGGTGGCCAGGGCACCCAGGATGGCGCCGGCGCTCCACGCGGCGTGGAAGGAGTTGAGCACCGGGCGGCCGTAGCGGCGCTCCACGCCGACGCCCTGCATGTTCATGGTGGCGTCGACCAGGCCCAGCATCAGGCCGACGAGGGCCAGCGTGCAGTACAGCTGCCAGCGCGCATCCGCCAGGCCGGTCAGCGCGATCGCGAGCGCGACCCCGGGGCCTGCGCCGCGCAGCACCGACGAGCTGCCGAGGCGGGCGCTGAGCAGGCCCGCCACCACGCTGCCGACGCCGGCGACGACCGGGACGGCCAGGAGCACCAGGGACAGCTGCGTATCGTCGAAGCCGAACTTCTGCTGCAGCGCGGCGACCTGGGTCAGCAGGCCGGCGAAGGAGAAGCCCTGGGCGAAGTAGGCGCCGGCGACGGCGATCCGTGCCCGGCGGTCGCGCTGGTCCACTGGCGGGCTCCCTAATCCGAAATTATTTCGGAAGCATCCTCGACCGGGCGGTGGAACGCAAGAGTGGCGGTGTACCCATGAGGGTGAGCGGGTGGCGGGGGCCGGCGCCATGAGCGTCAGCCACCACCACCCGGCCGCCATCCACCGCGGGCGATCACTCGGGCGAGGTGCCCACCGGGGCGTCGAGCAGCACCGTGAGCAGGTCCCGCAGCAGGTCGATGCCGTGCTGGCTGAGCACCGACTCGGGGTGGAACTGCAGCCCGGCGAAGGTCCGCCCGCGCAGCGCGTGCACGTCGCCGTTGGGGTCGCGGGCCAGCTCGACCGGGCCGAAGGCGGAGTCCAGCGACGGGCCGGCGTGGGTGGCCGTGAACGTGGAGTAGAACCCGACCTTCGCGGCCCGGCCGAACAGGTCGATGTCGCGCTGCATGCCCTGGTACGGCGAGGCCTTGCGCCGCAGCGGCAGCCCCAGCAGGCCGGCCAGCAGCTGGTGGCTCAGGCAGATCGCGAGCATCGGCCGGCCGGACTCGAGCTGGTCGCGGACCAGCCCGCGCATGCGGACCATCTTCGGGTCGTCCATCCGCCGCGGGTCGCCCGGGCCTGGCCCGGGGATGACGATGTCGAACCCGGTGGCGTCGA
Organism: Dactylosporangium sp. NPDC051485; assembly: GCF_040682015.1. NCBI lineage: Bacteria > Bacillati > Actinomycetota > Actinomycetes > Micromonosporales > Micromonosporaceae > Dactylosporangium > Dactylosporangium sp. NPDC051485. The sequence goes on along the minus strand of NZ_JBFAZW010000033.1, from coordinate 72,405 downwards.
TGTCCCGGGTGTACGCCACCAGCTCCGTCGAGAGCCCCAGCACCCGCAGCTGATGCACGAGCATGCCGGTGAACGTGTCCTCGGCGTCCACGACCAGGGCCCGCCGGCCGGCCAGCGCCGGATCGGCCGGGCGCCCGTCGCGGGGCTGCAGCCAGAACGGCGCGAGGGTGGCGTTGCGGGCCACGAGCGCGGCCTGGACCTCGGGGTCGGCGGCCAGCGCCCCGCCCGCGACGTCCACCGTGGACGGTGGGCCGTCCAGCCCGAGGGCCCGCAGTACCGCCGCGGCCTTGGTGTGGGTCTCCAGCACCTCGCCGCCGGGCGTGGAGTGGCGGACCAGCGTCGCACCGACCGGCACCCGGAGTCGCCCATCGCGGCCGATGTCCGCGGTGCGGATGAGGATCGGCGCGTCCAGCGTCGGCCGGCCCTGCGCATCCCGGCCGACCAGCGCCAGCACCGCGCCGTAGTAGCCGCGGCCGCGCCGCTCGTGGCGGGCCACCACCCGGCAGGCGTTCTCGACCGGGCTGCCGACCACGGTCGGGGCGAACATGGTCTCGCGCAGCACGTCGCGCACGTCCCGGGAGCCGCGGCCGGCCAGCAGGTACTCGGTGTGGACCAGGTGGGTCATCTCCTTGAGGTACGGCCCGACCACCTGCCCGCCGAGGTCGGCCACGGTGGCCATCATCTTGAGCTCCTCGTCGAGCACCATGGACAGCTCGTCGATCTCCTTGCGGTCGGCGAGGAAGTCCAGCACCGCCGCCTTGTTCGGCGCGCCGCGCAGGGTGCCGCTGATCGGGTTCATCATGACCAGCCCGTCATCGACGCTGACGTGCCGCTCGGGGGTGGCCCCGACCAGGGTCCGCTCGCCGGTGTGCACGACGAAGGTCCAGTAGGCGCCCCGCTCCCGGGTCAGCAGCCGGCGGAAGACGGTGAGCGCGGCCGCGACCGGGTCGCCGGAGAGGCCGGCCTCGAAGACGCGGTGGATGACGAAGTTCGAGCCCTCGCCGCGGCCGATCTCCTCGCGCAGCACGGTGTCCACGATGGACGCGTACTCGTCGTCGGACACGTCGAAGCCCGCGTTGTGCAGGGTGAACGACTCGTCGGGCAGGCCGGCCAGCACGTCGGCGACGGGCACCTCGCGGCGCGACTCGATGCGCAGCACCGACAGCGGCGTGCCGTCGTCGACGCAGTCGAAGCCGCGCTCGCGGACCTGGCGGAACGGCACGAGCGCGAGGCACTCGTCGGGGATGTCGGCGAGTGCGTCCACCGTGGACACCGGGCCGGTGAGCACCTCGACGGCGTCGCGCCCCTCGCGGCGCAGCAGCGCGAACGGGGCCTTCGGGTCGATGAGCATCTGGGGTTTCCCTTCGGGATCGGTTGCCGCGTCTCGAAGCGGCCCCCGACTCCCCGGGAAAGCAGAACGGCCGCCTCGATGGGCGGCCGCGGTTGGTGTCGCGCGGAAGTGGGCCGCCTCGTCAGGCGGGCCACCACTGGTTGCTGGGTCGCGCGGTCACGAGGGAGAGCGTACGGGCTCTCCCTCGTGCGCGCCAGCGTTACTTGCCCAGCGACCCCATCTCGGCGTACCGGTCGCCGGCGACGTGCCGGCCGATGGAGAGCTTCTCGATGGCGGCCAGGTCGTCGGCGGTCAGCTCGACGTCCACCGCGGCGAGGTTCTGCTCCAGGTACGCGCGCCGCTTGGTGCCCGGGATCGGCACGACGTCCTCGCCCTGCGCGAGCACCCAGGCCAGCGCGAGCTGGGCCGGGGTGCACCCCTTGGCCTCGGCCAGCTGCCTGACCTCGGCCACCAGGTCGAGGTTGCGCTGGAAGTTCTCGCCCTGGAAGCGCGGGTTGCCCGCCCGGAAGTCGCCCGGCTCGAACTGCTCCGGGCTGGTGATCTCGCCGCTGAGGAAGCCGCGGCCGAGCGGGCTGTAGGCGACCAGGCCGATGCCGAGCTCGCGGAACAGCGGCAGGATCTCGTCCTCCGGGTCGCGGGTCCACAGGGAGTACTCGTACTGCCCCGCGGTCACCGGGTGCACCGCGTGGGCCCGCCGCACGCTCGCCGGTCCGGCCTCGGAGATGCCCAGGTGGCGGACCTTGCCGGCGGCGACCGCCTCGGCGAGCGCGCCCCAGGTCTCCTCGATCGGCACGGTCGGGTCGACGCGGTGCTGGTAGTACAGGTCGATGTGCTCGACGCCGAGCCGCTGCAGGGACGCGTCGACGGCCCGCCGGACGTACTGCGGGCTGCCGTTGACCCGCCGGGTGTCGCCCTCGCGCTGGATGCCGAACTTGGTGGCCAGCACGACCTGGTCGCGGCGCCCGGCGATGGCCCGGCCGACCAGCTGCTCGTTGGTGAACGGGCCGTACATGTCGGCGGTGTCGAGCAGGGTCACGCCACCCTCGATCGCGCGGTGGATGGTCGCGATGGACTCGGCGTCGTCGCCGGCGCCGTAGAACTCGCTCATCCCCATGCAGCCGAGGCCGAGTGCCGACGTGGTCAGTGCGCCTAGGTTTCTCGTTCGCATGCCACCACGGTCCCCCTTGGAGCGCGCTCGAAGTCAAATACACTGAGCGGAGTGGAAACGGGTTACACCATCGCCGAGGTCTCGGACATCACCGGCCTCACGGCCCACACACTGCGCTACTACGAGCGCGCCGGGCTACTGAGCCCGCCCGGGCGGGGCAGCAACGGGCACCGCCGCTACGTCGAGTCCGATCTCGGGATGCTGCGGATCCTCACCCGGCTGAAGGCGACCGGCATGACGATCCAGGAGATGCGCCGCTACGCCGAGCTGTGCCGCAGCGGCGCGGCGACCTTCGAGGCCCGCCGGGTCCTGCTGGAGGAGCACCGCCAGCAGGTGCTCGACCGCATCGCGGCGCTGCGGGGCGACCTGGAGCTGATCGAGAGCAAGATCAAGTTTTACGCCGAGGGGGACACCCGCGACCTGGCCGGCCCGTAGCGGCGAGCGCCGAGCGGGTAGCGCCCGTTCATGGAACGGCACGCCAGCACCCGGTGGGCGGCATATCGTGAGGGCATGCTCGAGCACCTGCGCGTCCTGGTCGTCGACGACGAGCCGGACCTGTGCGAGATCGTGCGCAGGGTGCTCAGTCGGGCCGGCGCCGAGGTGCTGACCGCGTCCGGGCTGGCCGGCGCCGAGCGCCTGTGCGCCGAGCACCCCGGGGGCGTCGACCTGGTCCTCACCGACCTCAAGCTGCAGGACGGCTCCGGCGTCCAGGTCGCCGAGGCGGCCCGGGCCAGCAGCCCCGACGCGATGATCATGTTCATGTCCGGCCTGCCGTACTTCGACGCCGCCGTCATCGAGCTCGGCCCCGAGGCCTCCGTCATCGCCAAGCCGTTCCGCGCCACCGAACTGGTCGCGCTGATCGAAGCCGCGCTCGTGCGGGCGGGAAGGGTCGCGCCCGAACGTTAAGCGGCCACGGTATGGGGGCATATGGAGCGTACTGTCCGACCCCCGGCGAGGTGGCGCGATGAATTCCGACGCAGACGCTGCGACCACGGGCGGCCCCGACCGCCCGGCCGGGCTGACCAGGCGCTCCTGGCTGGACGTGCTGAAGCGGACGGTCAAGGAGTTCAACAACGACAACCTCAGCGACTGGGCCGCCGCCCTGACGTACTACGGCGTGCTCTCGATCTTCCCCGGGATCCTCGTCCTGCTGTCGGTGTCCGGGATGCTGCTCACGGACACGACCCAGGACGCGGTACTGCAGAACGCCCAGACGCTGTTCCCGCGCTCCATCGCGGGCCCGGTCACCAGCGCCGTCGACGAGCTGAAGCGGGGCTCCCACGTCGCCGGCCTCCTGGCCCTCGTCGGCCTGCTGGGCGCGGTGTGGACGGCCTCGGGCTACGTGGGCGCCTTCATGCGCGCCGCCAACACGATCTACGACGTGCCGGAGGGCCGCCCGATCTGGAAGGTCCTGCCGATCCGCCTCGGCATCACGGTCGCGGTCGGCATCCTGATCTCCCTGGCCGCCATGAGCATCGTCTTCACCGGCCGCTTCGCCCAGCAGGCCGGCGGCTGGGTCGGCATGTCGCAGCAGGCGGTCGGGATCTTCGACATCGTCAAGTGGCCGGTGCTGCTGCTCGTGGTGATGCTGATCCTGGCCATCCTGTACTGGGCCGCCCCGAACGCCCGCCAGCACGGCTTCCGCTGGGTCACCCCCGGCGGCGTCCTCGCCGTGCTCATCTGGCTGATCGCCTCGGGCGCCTTCGCGGTGTACGTCTCCAACTTCTCCTCCTACAACAAGACCTACGGCACGCTGGGCGGCATCATCGCCTTCCTGGTCTGGCTGTGGATCTCGAACATCGCGATCCTGCTGGGCGCGGAGTTCGACGCGGAGCTGGAGCGGGGCCGCGCCATCGAGGCGGGCCTGTCGCCGTCCGAGGAGCCCTACGTCCCCCTGCGCGACGAGAGCCACGTGAAACCCGACCACGACATCGGCCTCTCGTAGCCCGGCTTTGTCGCTCAGTGGCCGAGGGCCGCCATCAGCGGCAGCGGGTTGATGTAGTCGCGGTAGGAGATCACCAGGCCGTCGCGCACCCGCAGGACCGCGATCACCGTCTGCCGGAAGGGCCCGCCGCTCGTCGTGAGGTGCCCGTACACCTGGTACTCCACGATGATCACCTCCGGGTCGGCGGTCTCGTGGACGACCACGTCCCGGTACTCGTCGAAGCGGATCGGCGCCCTCGCCACCTGGGTCAGGAACGCCCGGATCGCCTCCCGCCCCTCCAGCCGCTCCGGTGCCCCCGGCGGGCAGAAGGGCCACTCGATGTACCCGTCCGGCGCCATCAGGGCCACGAACGCCTCCGCGTCCTGGGCCCGCCCGACGTCCAGCATCCGCTCGACCACCTCGCGCGCCTCAGCGCTCACCGGGTCCACCCGCCTTTCGTTGTACGGCCGTTGATTGAACGAGCGTAGAGCGAGCCCGGGGTGCCGGTCAACGGTCGTAGGATGAGCGCCGTGACATCCCGCGCCGAGCAGCGCCGCCGCACCGAGGAGCGGATCCTCGCCGCCGCCCGGGCGATGTTCGCCGAGGTCGGCTACGAGCGGACCACCATCCGCGCGGTCGCCGCCGCGGCCGGGGTCGACGGCGGGCTCGTCATGCACTACTTCGGGTCGAAGCACGAGCTGTTCGCGCGGGCCGTGCGGGTCGCCGCCGAGGAGCCGCTCGAGGGGTCACCGGCCGACGTCGCCGAGGCCATGCTCGCCTCGCTGGAGCGGCGGCTGGCCGACGAGCCGGTGGGGTCCCTGGTGGTACTGCGCTCGATGCTCACCCACGACGAGGCCGCCGAGGGCTTCCGCGCCGCCGCCCTCCCCCGCCTGGAGCAGCTCGCGGCGGCGCTGCAGGGCCCGGACGCCCACCTGCGGGCCGGCCTGATCACCGCGATTGTGCACGGCGTGATCGTGGAGCGCTACCTCCTGCACCTCGCCGGGCTCGAGGAGGCCGACCCGCAGCGGGTCGTCGACCTCCTGCGGCCGTGCATCCGCCTGCTGGCCGGCGACTGAGCGATCAGGACCGGCGCTCAGGAGGCGTGTGCCGTCGCGCTGACGTGCTCCGCCGCCGCCGCGACCGAGCCGCGCGTCGAGGCGGCCAGCCGCGTCTGCTCGGCCAGCGAGGCCGCCACCTCCCGCTGCGCGCTCGCCACCACCCCGAGCCGGTCGGCCACCCCGCCGACCGCCCCCGCCGCCGCGGCCGCCCCCGCGGTCACGTGCCCGACCGTGGTCTCGATCCGGCCCGTGGCCGCCGCGGTCTGCGCCGCCAGCTCCTTCACCTCGTTCGCGACGACGCCGAAGCCCTTGCCCGCCTCCCCGGCCCGGGCCGCCTCGATGGTGGCGTTCAGCGCCAGCAGCTTCGTCTGGTCCGCGACCGCCTGGATCAGCCCGGCGACCGTGGCGATGTCGGCCACCGCCGACTCCAGCTCGCGGATGACGGCCGTTGCGTGGTTGGAGTCCGCCAGGGCCGCCTCGACGTCGCCGACCGCGCCCCGCACGGTGCCGTCCATCCCCGCCAGGGCCGACTCGAACGACTCCATCGCGGCGCCGGCCTCGGCCCCGAGCCGTACACCGGCGGCGGCCACCTCGGCGAGCACCGTCTCCAGCCGCCGGCCGAGCTCCTCGCTCCGCGCGACCTGCTCGGCGGCGTTGCGCGCGGCCTGCTCCTCGCGCAGGCCGGCCGCCTCGGCGGCGGCGCGCAGCTGCTCCTGGTTCTGCTGGGCCAGCCGCGCCTTCTCGGCGTCGGCCTCCGCCCCGGCGTGGGCGGCGAACCTCCAGTACGTCAGCTGCGTCAGGCACATCGCGAGCACGAATCCGGCATGCAGCAGCACGAACAGGACCGGGTAGGCGCGCGCCTGCGGGCTGGAGAACAGCATCTCGGGCATGGTGACGGCGACCAGCAGGTGGTGCACCGCCACCAGCACCACGCCCAGCGCGAGCGGGATCCAGTCCTGGTACAGGCTCACCAGCGCGACCACGACGAAGAAGTGGAAGTGCAGGTCGGTGAGCCCGTTCCCGGCGTGCACGAGCGCCGCGGCGGCCAGCAGCAGCCCCGTCGTCACCGCGGTCGACCCGCCCCGGCGCGTCCGCGCGATCCCGGCCACGAGCGCGCAGAGCAGCACCCCGGCGTTGAACGACCAGACCAGCCACGCCGTCGAGTGCGCGTGCTCGCCGACCACGTCGTGCCCGCCGACGAGGCTGAGCACCACGAGCAGCGGAAGATGCAGCCACAGTACGGCGGTCAGCGCCCGGTGCCGCGACCGGAAGGACGCGTCGCTGAGCGTGACCTTGGGCATCAGCCAGGACAGCAACGCCGGCATCTTCAAGCTCCCTACGTGCACGGATATTCGCGTATCCAATCGGCAGCGAACCGGTCGTCTGTAGTGTCGGTTACGATCCGCACATGCCGCCGGACCGTTTCCGGGCCGCCCACGAGTGACTCAGGGCATCGGCGGGTCGAGCTCGATCCGTTGCCGCCGCCCGCGGACCCGCCGCCGGCTCGCCGCCAGGTTCGCCCCGGCCACGACCGCGTACGGGTGCCCCTCGCCCAGGATCGAGCGGGCCCGCGCGTACGCGCCCTCGCCGAGCTCCAGCGCCCGCCCGTGCTCGCCGGCCGCGGCCAGGTCGTCGGCCAGGTTGACGTCGGCGGCCACGGCGAACGGGTGCGCCTCGCCCAGCCGCTCGTGCAACTGCTTCGCGACCCACGCCGAGCGCTCCCGGGCCGCCGCCCGCTCGCCCCGCCGGGCCAGGATTACCGCGAGGTTGCTCGCGCAGGCCAGCGCGGTCTGGTGGGTCGCCCCCAGCGTCGAGGAGGCCCGCTCGAGCACCACGCGGCAACCGTCCGTGACATCGACCACCGGCTGTCGCATTACCGTCTGGCCGCGGCGCCGCCGCCGACGGTTGAGGGCCGCCCGGCCGGTGCCGGGCGGCCCCCACAGGACCCGCAGGAAGGGTTTGGTCAGCCGATGTGGACCGGCGCGTGGTCCTCGGCGCCGGCCGGGGTGCGGTCCTTGGCGTCGCGGATCATCACGATGATCACGAGGGTGGCGACCGCGAGCAGGACGGCGCTGGCCGTGAAGGCCACGTTGTAGCCGTGGATGGCCGCGTGGGCCTGCATCAGCCGGGCGCCGGCCTCGCCGCCCCGGGCCGCGTCGGCGATGTGGCCGGTCACGTAGCCGGCGACGGCCGTGGTGAAGATGGTGTTGAGCAGGGCGGTGCCCAGGGAGCCGCCGACCTGCTGGGTGGTGTTGACCATGGCGCTCGCGACGCCCGCGTCGTGGTTGGCCACGCCGGAGAGGGCGAGGTTGCTCATCGGGACGAAGACCAGGCCCATGCCGAAGCTCATCGCGATGAAGGACGGCAGGATGCCGACCACGTACGACGAGTCGAGGTCCAGCCGCGTCAGCCAGATCATCGACGCGGTGGCGAGCCCGCCGCCGATCGACATCAGGACCTTCGGGCCGGTGCGGGGCAGCAGGCGGGACGCCACGATCGCGGCGGCGATGATGCCGCCCGAGAACGGCATGTAGGCCACGCCGCTCTTCATGGCCGACCAGCCCAGGGTCTGCTGCAGGTAGAACGTCATGAACAGGAACATGCCGAGCATGCCCGCGCCCAGCAGGATCGAGACCAGGTAGGACGCGCCGCGGTTGCGGTCGAACAGCACGCGCAGCGGCAGCAGCGGGTGGGCGGTGCGCGACTCCCAGACCAGGAACGCGCCCAGGAGGACCACCGAGGAGGTCAGCCAGCCGATCGTGACCGCCGAGCTCCAGCCGTCGGTCGCGGCCTTGGTGAAGCCGTACACCAGGGCCACCTGGCCCGCCGTGGCCAGCACCGCGCCGAGGATGTCGTAGCGGGTGTCGCCCTGCGCCTTGCTCTCCCGCACCAGCGGCATGGCCGCGGCGAAGGCGAGGACGGCGATCGGGATGTTCACCAGCAGGCACCAGCGCCAGTCCGCGTACTCGGTCAGCACGCCGCCGGCCAGCAGGCCGATGGCCGCGCCACCGCCGGAGATGCCGCCGAAGACGCCGAAGGCCTTGGCCCGCTCCTTGGCCTCGGTGAAGGTCACCGTGATGAGGGAGAGGGCGGCCGGGGCCAGCAGCGCGCCGAAGACGCCCTGCAGGGCGCGGGCGGCGAACAGGGTCTCGGCGTTGACCGCGGCGCCGCCCAGCGCCGACGCGCCGGCGAAGCCCAGGAGGCCGATGAGGAACATGCGCTTGCGGCCGACGAAGTCGGCGAGCCGCCCGCCGAACAGCAGCAGGCCGCCGAAGGTCAGCGTGTAGGCGGTGACGATCCATTGCCGGTCGGCGGTGGAGATGTCCAGCGCCTTCTGGGCCGACGGCAGCGCGATGTTCACGATGGTGCCGTCGAGCACCACCATGAGCTGCGCGACCGCGATGACCGAGAGGGCGAGCCAGCGTCTCGGATCAGGTGGGACTGAAGATGCTGATCTAACCGATATGTCCGGCGCGACGTCAGCGTCGTTTGCCATGTAGCCAGCCTCCAAGGCACAAGGGATCTCGCCGTCCGCACCACGGACGGGGTATGACACGTGCTTCTGACTCGCGCCGGGCCGAGCGGGTGACCGGCCTAGCCCTGGCCCTGCCTGAGAATCGGCAGCAGCACTCCGTCCACGAGCCGTGTGACGAAGGCCTCGTCCAGGGGCCCGCTCTGCCACATCCGACGGCTCGTGACCATCGCGTGCAGCACCTCGTGCAGCAGGTCGGCGCTGGTGCCCTCGGGCACCTCGCCGCGCCGCGCGGCGCGGATCAGCATCGCTTCGTACATGTCGTGCTTGCTCTCGTAGGCGCAGCGGTACATGCACTGCGCCAGGTCGGTGTTGTGCATGGCCGCGGTGAGCAGCCCGGTGAAGATCGCGCCGTCCTCGCCGCTGGCCGCGGCGCACAGGGTGCTGAGCTGCGCGTAGAGGTCCCCGCGCAGCGAGCCGGTGTCCGGGGGCTGCGTTACCCCGCCGAACCGGTGCTCGATCGCGTCCATGACCAGTTCCGGCTTGCTGGACCAGCCCCGGTAGATGGTCGCCTTGCTGGCACGGGCCCGCGCCGCCACGGCATCCATCGACATCCGGTCGTAGCCCACCTCGCCGAGCAGTTCGAACACGGCGTCGCAGATCGCCGCGCGGCGATCCGATCTGGTTGTTGTCGTCGTCGACACGATGACCTCCTCCGCAATATGTGTACGGAACCGTTCCGTCTCGAAACTAGCTCGGCCCGCGGCGCGAAACGAAACGGTTCCGTACACCTCTTGGTGTGAGGGTGGCCACAGGCGTTCCAGCTGTAAGAAGTTGCACTGATCGCAGTGGGCCTCGGCGGTACTGCTGGAGTCAGCTCCCCCTTATGGTCGGGGGCATGGCAGAGCTGTCGACCGAGCGGCGCATGTGGTCGCTGTTCGAGCCCGTGCACGCGGTCACCTACTTCGCCCCGGCCGCCCTCCAGGCGTTCGAGGAGGCCGGGCTGCGGGGGTTCTGGCGGGGGTACTTCGCCGGCCGCACCGCCCCCATGGGCGCCGTGAGCGCCGGCCCGGTCATCGGCGCCTTCTACGGCTTCGCGCCCGGCATGGTGCACCGCGCCCTGCCCGGCGTCTGGACCCGGATCACCCCGCAGGCCGCCCTGGACGCCCGCCGCGCCGGCGCCCGCCGCGCCCTCGCCGAGGCGGTCACCGGCCTCGACGGCATCGAGGAGCTGGCCGGGCTGCTGCGCGAGGCCGCCTGCGCCGCGCCGTGCCACGGCCGGGTGCTGGGCGCGGCCAACGCCGCCCTGCCGTGGCCGGAGGACCCGCTCGAGGTCGTCTGGCACGCCGCGACCCTGCTGCGCGAGCACCGCGGCGACGGGCACCTCGCCGCCCTGCTGGTCGAGGGCCTGGACGGCTGCGAGTCGATGGTCTGGCGGATCGCGGTCAACGGCGGCACCGGGCGCGACATCGCCCAGCCGGCCCGCGGCTGGACCGACGAGGAGTGGGACGCCGCCCGCGCCCGGCTGCGCCAGCGCGGCTACCTCGACGGCGAGGGCGTGGCCAGCCAGAAGAGCTTCTCGGCGTACCACATCATCGAGGAACTGACGGACCAGCTCGCCGCCGGCCCGTGGGAGGCGCTCGGACCCGAGGCGACGCAGCGCTGCGAGCGGCTGCTCACCCCGCTGGCCACCCGGATCCTGGCGGAGCTGCCCGACTACCCCGTCTGGATCCGGGTGCCCGCGCCGGCTACCCCAGCTCTGGGTGTTTCTTGAGGTAGGCGGCGATGAAGGGGCACTGGGCCACGATCTGCAGGCCCCGGTCCTTGGCGAGGGTCAGCGCGCCGCCGGCCAGCCGGCTGCCGACACCCCGCCCCTCGTACTGCGGCTCGACCTCGGTGTGGGTGAACACGATGCGCTGCGGTGCTCCGGCGTCGGCGGGGTGCAGGCGGTAATACGCCGCCCCCGCCCGCTCGCCGTCGACCCGGATCTCGAACCGCTGCTCAGCGTCGTTGTCAACGACCTCGAAGTCCACTCAGGACGCCTCTCCCCGAACGTCCGCGTGCGCCGCGGGGATGCTGCCGAGCCGACCGGCCTGGTAGTCCTCGAACGCCTGCATGACCTCGGCCTTGGTGTTCATGACGAACGGACCATACGCCGCGACGGGCTCGCGGATCGGGCGCCCGCCGAGGACGGGCTCGCGCGTGGCGGCGAGCTGCGCGATCAGAGGTGTTGCATCTCGGTCAGGTCGACGTTGATGTCGAACGGAACATTGACTTTCACCCGATCGTGGAATATGCCGGTCAGGGCGTAGGCGTTGCTCGCTGGGTCGAGTTCGTAGATATAGACGATGGCGTTGCCTGAGCCGTCGTCCTCCACGCGCCAGAAGTGCCCGATGCCCGCACGGGCGTACAGTTGCGGCTTGCGCTCGCGGTCACGTACCTCGGAGTCGGGTGAGACAACCTCGACCGCGAGCACGACGGCGTCGGCGGGATACGCCGTCTGGTCCCCTCCTGTCACTGCGTCAGCCCGCACGACCGTTACATCGGGCTCGGGTCGTTGACGACGGTCCAGGACGACGGACATCTCCCGCCGCACTCGCAGGTTCTTGGGTGCGCTGAGACGCAGGGCCGTGACCAGCAGGTCGAGGACAAGGGTGCGGAACGCCTTCTGCGGGCTCACGAACACCAGGCTCCCGTCGATGAGCTCGGTGTGCGCCGGAAGGTCGGGGAGACGATCGAGATCCTCCGCGGTGAACCCACCAGGTGGCGGCACTGGCCACCGCATTGAAGCTGGCGCGCTCATCGAACGTCCCTCCACCTGGCCCTGTGTGGTCAGACTATCAGCGACCGTGAGGTCTCGAAGTGGGCTACGAGGCGTCACCCGAAGCCTCGCCCAGGACGCTGTTGTGGGGGAGTTTGTGCGCCGCGGGGATGCTGCCGAGCCGACCGGCCTGGTAGTCCTCGAACGCCTGCATGACCTCGGCCTTGGTGTTCATGACGAATGGACCATACGCCGCGACGGGCTCGCGGATCGGGCGCCCGCCGAGGAACAGCACCTCCATCGAGGGGTGCCGCGGGTCCTGCTGGGCGTCGGCGGTCACGGTGACGCTGTCGCCCTCGCCGAACACGGCCAGCTGCCCGCTGTCCAGCGGCCGCCCCTTCGCCCCGACGGTGCCCTTGCCGGCCAGCACGTACGCCAGCGCGTTGAAGTCCTTGCGCCAGGGCAGCGTCAGCGAGGCGCCGGGCGAAACGGTGGCGTGCACGAGGGTGATCGGCGTGTAGGTGACGCCCGGCCCGGCGTGCCCGTCGAGCTCACCCGCGATGACCCGCAGCAGGGCGCCGCCGTCCGGCGAGGTCAGCAGCGACACCTGCCCGCCGCGGATGTCCTGGTAACGCGGCTGGGCGAACTTGTCGGCCCGCGGCAGGTTCACCCACAGCTGGATGCCGTGGAACAGGCCGCCGCTGACCACCAGGTGCTCCGGCGGGGTCTCGATGTGCAAAATTCCTTGTCCAGCAGTCATCCACTGCGTGTCACCATTGGTGATCACTCCGCCACCACCGTTGGAGTCGTGGTGGACGAACTCGCCGTCGATGATGTACGTGACCGTCTCGAACCCGCGGTGCGGGTGCCACGGCGTGCCCTTGGGCTCGCCCGGCGCGTACTCCACCTCGCCCATCTGGTCCATGTGGATGAACGGGTCGAGGGCCCGCAGGTCGACCCCGGCGAACGCGCGCCGGACTGGGAACCCCTCGCCTTCGAAGCCCTTCGGCGCGGTGGTCACGGACACCACGGGCCGCGGCCGGGCCGCGACGGGGTCGGGCGTGGCGACACGCGGGAGGGCAAGAACGTTGTCGACGGTGATCGCGGGCATGGGACGCCTCCACTACTTGCGGTTGCGGCTGTTGACGCCTGCCACAACGGTACTTGCGGGCCAAGTATTCCGCAAGTCAACAATCACTGATCCTGCTCAACGGATGCCGCATCCGGGACATAAAAGGGACGTATACCCCGTCGGGCGAAAAATCCGATAAGTCGCGGCGCGCAGCGCCCGACTTATCGTCTGACCAGCGCCGACGCTCCGGCCGGGTCGAAAGCGGAGCGCAGCCCCAGACCTGTCGTCTTCTGGCCGGCGCCGACGCTCCGGCTGGGGCCGAGTCGAACGTCGTCGGCGGGCCCGGCGGTATGCGCAGAGCAGACCGGCGGCGCTCAGCGGGGGCGGGCGGTGCTGGCGCGGACGATCAGCTCCGTCGGCAGGCACAGGTGGGCGGCCGGGGGCGGGGTGTCGTTGCGCGCCGCCTCGATGGACTGCGTCAGTGCGGCCGCGGCCGCGTGCCCCTTCGCCTGGATGTCCTGGCGGACGGTGGTCAGGGGCGGGCGCAGGCGGGCCGAGCCCGGGCTGTCGTCGAAGCCGACCACCGACAGGTCCTCCGGCACGGACAGTCCGGCGTCGGCCGCGGCCGAGACCACGCCCTGGGCCATGGCGTCGGAGAAGCACAGGACCGCCGTCGGGGGCTGCGGGGCCTCGAGCAGCAGGCGCGCGGCCTGGTAGCCCGACTCGGGGTCGCCGTGCGGGCGGCGGGAGATGGCCGGCGCGATGCCGGCCGGGGTCAGGGCGTCGAACCAGCCGAGCATGCGCTGGGCGCCGACGAAGCCGTCCACGATGTCGTCCGGGGCGACCAGGCCGTGCGCGCCGCGGACGCCCGCCGTCACGATGCCGAGGCGGCGGTGGCCAAGGTCGACCAGGTGCTGGGCGGCGGCGCGGGCGCCCTCGCGGTCGGCGACGTTCACGGCCGGGACGCCGTCGGCCGGGACCTGGTCGATGAAGACGAGCGGCATCTTGCGGCGCAGGAGCCAGTCGACGGCGGTGGACTCCGGGTCGCACGAGTACACCAGGGCGCCGTCCATGGCCACGTCGCGGGCCGGGACCACCCCGCCGGACATGGCCGTGGACAGCAGGGTCAGGCCCAGGCCGGTCGGGGCCAGCTCGTCGGCGATGGCGCCGAGGAACGTGGTGGCCACCTCGTCGGCGAAGGCGCCGCTCAGCGTGTCGGTCAGCAGGAGGCCGACCGCGCCGACGGTGCCGCGGGCCAGGGCCCTGGCGGCCGGATCGGGCCCGACGTAGCCGAGCTCGTCCGCGACCGCCAGGATCCGGTCGCGCAGCGTGGGGGAGAGCTGGTCGGGACGGGAGAACGCATTCGAGACCGTCATCCGGCTCACCCCGACCCGGTCGGCGATCGTCTGCAGGGTCACCCTCCCCACCGCAACGCCTCCCAGGTCTCGCTTGCACGGTCTCGGTTGTCTATCCCGAGACCTTAACGCGCCGGCCCGGGGGCGACCGCGTCGGCCGCTCGGCGCAGCGATTCGGCAGGCATCAACGCGCCGGCACGGGAGCGACGGCGTCGGCCGCTCGGCGCAGCGATTCGGCCAGGGCCCAGCGCGCGCGCTCGACCCGCGGCGGGCGCACCGGCACCTCGTGGGCGACGACCGGGGCGCCGGGCAGGGCGCTGGCGTACTCGAACTCCTCGCCATTCCAGCTGGGGCCGAACGACTCGGCCAGCGCGGCCTGGGACACGACCATCGCGAACGGGAACGTGCTCATCGGGGCATCTCCTCTGTACCGGTACAGGTTTCTATATCGGTACAGTACGCCGACCGGACTTTACCGGTCAAGCCATTATTGGCGACGACGGATGAGCAGCAGCGACAGGCCGGCGATGACGACCGGGCTCGGGTCCTGCGAAGGAAGGCGCGCGCGGCGGGGGCAGGCACAGGGCAGAGGTACCGGCCCCCGGCCGCGCGCAGGACGGCCGGCGTTCGAGGGGTGACAAGGCGGGTGAATGCCGGTCGTCCACATGGGAACGCCCAGACCATAGCCATCGGCCAGGTGCCCGTTCCACCCCGAACGGGGCAGTTAAGGCATATCTAATGCAGACTTGTTCCCGCCATATGCACGGGGTCCGGCTATGCCTTCTTCCAACGCGAACGGCGTTCGGACGGCTCCCGGGACAGGCGGCCGACCAGCCAGCGCGACGGCGGCGGCTCCTCCTGTGGCGCCGGGTTGGCGTCGGCCATGACGATCACCACGCTGGCCCCGCCGAGCGCCCCGGTGCCGATGTTCACGGTGCCGTTGCCGGCCACCGCGACCCGCCGCACGATGTCCAGGCCCAGGCCGGTGGAGCCCTGCTGGCTCTCGCCGCGCTGCATCGCCTTCTCGGGGTCGGGGATGCCGGGGCCGCCGTCCTCGACGCGCAGCACCACGTAGCCGTCCTCGCGCCGGGTCACCGCCACCTCGAACGGCACGCCCTGCGGGGTGTAGCGGATGACGTTGCCGATGAGCGCGTCCAGGGCCGCGGCCAGCTCGCTCTTGGGCACGGTGACCGGGGCCGGCGCGTCCACGCCGATCGCCTTGCACTCGCGCTCCTGGTCGCCGGCGACCGCCGACCAGAACATCATCCGGTCGCGGACCACCTCGGCCACGTCGCAGCCCTCCTCGCCGGTCGAGGCGGCGGCGCCGTCGGCCCGCTCGCCGCGGTCGGGGGTGGGGGAGTGGGCGTCGATCGGTTCGCGCATGGCCCGGATCAGCTTGTCGATCTCCACCTCGAGGGCGGCGATGGCGTCCCGGATGCGCTCGGCGTCCTGGGAGTCGTCGAGGGTCTCGGCGTCCAGGCGCAGCGCGGTCAGCGGGGTGCGCAGCCGGTGCGAGAGGTCGGCGACCAGCTCCCGCTCGTTGGAGAGCAGGGCCATGATCCGGTCCGCCATGACGTTGAGCGCGAAGCTCGCCTCGGACAGCTCCCGGGGGCCCTGCGGGTCGATGCGCACGTCGAGGTAGCCCTCGCTGAGCGCGCCGGCCGCGCCGGCCAGCTGCCGGGCCGATATGATGATCTTCGCGGCCAGCCGGTCGGCCACCCACACCGAGGCGATGATCAGGCCGAGCGCGACCGCGCCGAGCGCCCACCAGGCCCCGGCCACCCCGTTATCCAGCTCGGACTCCGGGATGAACACCTCCACCACGGCGGTGCGGTCCGAGCCGAGGTCGACCGGCTCCAGGTAGGACTGGCCGCCGGGCACGTCGGCGATGACCGGGGCGGCCTGGTCGGCGGCCCGGCTCAGGTCGCCGGGGGCGGCGTGGCCGGTGCCGATCTCGGTGCCGTCGTCGCCGAGGTTGTGCACGGAGACGCGGGTCACCGCCGGGCCGCCGGTGCTGGCGACGGCCCGTTCGATGCTCAGGGGGTCCGTGGTCACGGTGAGTACCGCCACGACCACGGCGGTCTGGCGCTCGGCGTCGGCGAGCGCGCGCTCGCGGGCGAGCTGCTGGACGACGAGCCCCAGTGGGATCAGGAAGGCGAGCGCCACCATCGTGGTGACCGCCGCGGAGACGTAGGCGAGGGTGCGCCTCAGTCCGGGGCGGCGAACCTGAAGCCCACGCCCCGCACGGTGTGCAGGTATCTGGGCGCTGACGCGCTCTCGCCAAGTTTCCGGCGTAGCCAGTACAGATGCACGTCGATCGTCTGGTCCTCGCCCACTGAGGGTTGCCGCCATACCTCCTCCAACAGCTCACGGCGTGAGACCACCCGGCCGGGTCGGGCGGCGAGGTACGCCAGCAGGTCGAACTCCTTGCGGGTCAGGGTCAGCGGCTCGCCGTGCAGGTACGCCTGGCGCTGGCCGATGTCCACCCGCAAGCCTCCCACCTCGATGGCGGTGGGCTCCTCGCGGCTCGCCCGTCCGGTGCGGCGCAGCACGGAGGTCATCCGGGCGTCGAGGTGGGCCGAGGTGAACGGCTTGATCATGTAGTCGTCGGCGCCCGCCTTGAGCAGCCGGACGATCTCCGCCTCGTCGTCGCGGGCGGTGGCGATGATGATGGGCGTGTCCGCGATGCCGCGCAGCATGCGCAGCGCGTCCGCGCCGTCCAGGTCGGGCAGGCCGAGGTCCAGCACGACCAGGTCGGGGGTCTCGGCGGCGAAGCGGCGCAGCGCCTCCAGGGCGGTGCCGACCGCGTGCACCGTGTGACCCCGGTCGGTCAGGGAGCGCAGCAGGGCGCCCCGCACGACGTGGTCGTCCTCAACCAGCAGCACCGTGGCCATGCGAAGAAGGTACTGCCTGTGGCAAGCGGGGGCCTCGTCGGTCGATGGACGAATCCGACATGTCCGTTCTTTCGCCAGGCTTCCGTGCTCGTTCACCGCAACTTCTTCACCGCAACTTCGCCGCGTTCGGGTACCCGCGGGCAGTCGGTCGGCGTACACCGAACGCTCGTGGTGGCCGTCCGCCCGGCTGACGACGGCCACCCCCGCACGTGCCGTGAGCCGAGCCGGAACGCGGCTCGTGGTCCTAGACGTGCTCGGGGCGCAGCCCGATGCCGATCACCCGGGCCGGGATCGCGCCCAGGGTCGGCGAGCGGTCCAGCAGGCGCAGCGCCAGCGGCGGCCGGACCGGCCGGTCGTGCACGGCGGGCGAGAGCACGGCCCGCTGCATGGCCCGCTGGATGAGCTGGGTGCCCGCGGTCGGCAGGCTGCGGCGGCGCTGAACGCCCGCCAGCTCCCGCTGGGTAGGCGGGCGCCCCTGCTCGAACGCGGCGACGATGACCCGGGCGGCGGCCACGGCGTCCTGGATGGCCAGGTTGATGCCGACCCCGCCGACCGGGCTCATCGCGTGCGCGGCGTCGCCGATGAGCAGCGCGCCGGGCACGTGCCAGCGGTAGAGCCGGTCCATGCGCACGGTCAGCGTGTGCACGTCGTCCCAGTCGCGCAGCTCGTCCACCCGGCCGGCCAGGTGCGGCACGCTCTGCGCGATCGCCGCCCGCAGCGCCGCCAGCCCGGCCGCGCGCACCCGCTCGTCGCCGCCCTTGGGCACCACCAGGCCGATCTGCCAGTAGTCGCCACGGTCGATGCCGATGAACATCCGGCCCTCGTCGACCCGGCCGGTCAGGCCGTCGGGGTCGCCGGGCTCGCGGCGCAGGCGGAACCACAGCACGTCGATCGGCACGCCGTAGACCTTGGAGCGCAGGCCGAGCTCCCGCCGTACCACCGAATGACGCCCGTCGCAGGCCACCGTCAGCGGGGCGTGCACCTCCAGCGGGCCCTGCGGCGTCGTCGCGCTCACCCCGACGACCCGGCGGTCGCGCCGGTTGACCGCCACCACCTCGCACTCGCGGTGCAGCGCGAAGTCGCCGTGGGCCGCGAGCAGCTCGAGGAAGTCCCACTGGGGGAGCATCATGACGTACGGGTGCGGCGCGCGCAGCCGGGAGAAGTCCACCGGCCGGTAGGTGCCCCCGGCGTAGGTGACCTGGATCTGGCGCATGATCCGGTGCGGCAGCCGCTCGAGCTCCTCGCCCAGCCCGAGCTCGTCCATGAGCTGCAGCGTGGAGGGGTGGACGGTGTCGCCGCGGAAGTCGCGCAGGAAGGTCCGGTGCTTCTCCAGCACCACGGCGTCCACCCCGCGGCGGCCCAGCAGCAGGCCCAGGACCAGCCCGGCCGGCCCGCCGCCGACGATGCACACGTCGGCCTTCAGGATCATGGCTCAGCCCTCCAGCAGTCGCCCGATCACCTCCAGGGCCTGCTCCACGTCGGGCTCGCCGTCGGCGATCGCGTCCGCGTAGAGGAAGCTCTCCGCGATGCGCACCACGACGAACGCGAGCGTGCGCACGTCCAGCCGCGGCGCGAACGCGCCGGCCTGCACCTCTTGCGTGAGCAGCCCCTCCAGATGATTTACCACCCGTCGCTGCACCACACCCCGTTTGGAGGTGAGAATCCGCAGCGCGGCCTCCGGCTCGGTGGCCAGGAAGTGGCGCAGGCTCGGCTGGTCCCGCACGGCGTTGAGGAAGTGCCCGATGACCGCGACGATGCGCTGCGGCCCGCGCAGGCCCTCGGCGGCGCGGACCGCACGGTCGAGGTTGCGGTCGGTGAGGTACCACAGCACGTCGCCGAGCACCTGGTCCCGCGCGCCCGCGCGGCGGTAGAGGGTGGCCCGGCCGATGCCCAGCTCCACGGCGAGCGAGCGCATGTCGACGCGCTGCTGGGCCAGGAACCGCCGCAGCGCCGCGTCGAACACCTCATCCGGCGGCATGCGCCGGCTGATCGGCCAGCGGCGCCGCGCTCAGCGTCGCCGGGTCGGTGTTGGCCCCGCACAGCACCACGACCGTCGTGCCCTCGGCGTGCTCCAGCGCGGCGAAGGCGGCCGCGGTGCCGTGCTCGACGGCCAGGCGGTGCTCCTGCCACAGCCGCAGGCGGGCCGCCACGATCGCCTCCTCGCTCACGAGGACGCTTTCGATGCCATGGTGTACGGCGAGATCGAAGGCGATCCGGCCGACCCGCCGGGCGCCGAGAGAGTCCGCCGCCACGCCGCTCACCGGCACGTCCACCGGCGCCCCGGCGGCCAGGGCGGCGTGCAGCGTCGGCGCCTCCTGCGGCTCCACGGCGACGATCCGGGCCCGGTCCCCGACGGCGGCCGCGATCCCGCCGACCAGCCCGCCCCCGCCGACCGCGACGAGCACCGTGTCGGCCTCCGGCAGCTCCAGGCCCAGGGTGCCCTGCCCGGCGACGATCTCGGGCTGGTCGTAGGCGTGCACGAACAGCGCCCCGGTCTCGGCGACCCGCACCGACGAGGCCGCATACGCCTCCGCGTACTCCAGGCCGTGCTGGTGCACCTCGGCGCCGTACTCGCGCAGCCTCGCCACCTTGGTCGCCGGGGCATTGCGCGGCACGAACACCTCGGCCCGCACGCCGAGCCGGGCCGCCGCACAGGCGACCCCGAGCCCCGCGTTGCCCCCGGACGCGACCACCACCCCGGCCTCGGGCAGGGCGCCCGCCTCGGCCGCGGCCAGGATCCGGTTGAACGCCCCACGGGCCTTGAACGACCCGCTGTGCTGCAGCAGCTCGAGCTTGAACCACAGCCCGGGGCGCACCTCGTGCGACGGGGTGTGCCGGATGTGGCCCCCGATGCGCCGGGCGGCGGCCTCGATGTCTTTCCTGTTCACCACGCGGATCACCCTAGCCCGGCGCCGTGGCGCCCATCGCCCCCCGCGAACCGGGCCGCGCCCTCGCGGGCCCCGCGGGCCAGGGACTCCACGCCGTAGCGCCACTCGGCCGCCAGCCCGTCGGCCACGTCCCCGTCCAGCGCCTCGTACAGCGAGAGCCGGTCGTTGCGCAGGCAGGCCTGGGGCAGCGCGGCGAGCTGGGCGGCCAGCTCCCCGGCGGCGGCCCGCGCGGTGCCGGCCGGTACCACCCGGTCGGCCAGCCCGATGCGGTGCGCCTCGGCGGCGCCGACCGGCCGCCCGGTGAGGATGAGGTCGAGCGCCCGCCCGGCGCCGATCAGCCGGGGCAGGCGCACGGTGCCGCCGTCGACGAGCGGCACGCCCCACCGCCGGCAGAACACCCCGAACACGGCGTCCTCCTCGACGACCCGCAGGTCGCACCAGATCGCCAGCTCCAGCCCACCGGCGACGGCGTGCCCGGCCACCGCCGCGATCACCGGCTTGCCCAGCCGCATGCGGGTCGGCCCCATCGGCCCGTCCCCGTCCGGCTCGACCCGGTTGCCCTCACCCGCCGCCACCGCCTTGAGGTCGGCCCCGGAGCAGAAGGTCCCGCCCGCGCCCCACAACACGGCCACGGCCGCGGCCGGGTCGGCGTCGAACTCGCGAAAGGCCGCGGCCAGTTCCCCGGCCGTCGCCCGGTCGACGGCGTTGCGGGTCTCCGGCCGGTCGAGTACCACGGTCCATACCGCTTCCTGGCGTTCTACGCGCACCGTCATGCGGGTTAGTGTCGGTGACATGGCGCAGGCGCAGTTCCAGGCGGAGACCTCGACCCGCGGCGAGTTCGTCCGCCAGGCCAACCGGTTCACCGGCCGGGTGACGGCCGAGTCCGGCTCCGCCCCCGGCGAGGGCCCCGACGACCGGGACCGCTGGCCCTTGGAGGCCGGGCGGTACCGCCTGATCTGGTCCCGTTCCTGCCCGTGGGCGCACCGCGCGGTGATCGTCCGGCGCCTGCTCGGCCTCGAGGAGGCGATCTCCCTCGGCACCGTGGACCCGATCCGCGACGAGCGCGGCTGGCGCTTCACCCTCGACCCCGGCGGCCGCGACCCGGTGCTGGGCATCGAGTTCCTGGCCGAGGCGTACCTTCACACCGACCCCGCCTTCCAGGGCCGGGTGACCGTGCCCGCCCTCGTGGACACCGTCACCGGCCGGGTGGTCAGCAACGACTACCCCCAGCTGACCCTGGACTTCTCCACCGACTGGGCCCCGCTGCACACCAAGCACCCCCACCTGCTCCCTGCCGACCTGCGCCCGGAGATGGACGCGCTCATGCGCGAGATCTACGAGGACGTCAACAACGGCGTGTACCGCTGCGGCTTCGCCACCAGCCAGGAGGCCTACGACGAGGCCTACGGCCGGCTCTTCGCCCGCCTCGACGCGCTGGAGGAGCGACTGCGCCACCAGCGGTACCTCTTCGGCGACCACGTCACCGAGGCCGACGTGCGACTGTTCACCACGCTGGTACGCTTCGACGCCGTCTACCACAACCACTTCAAGTGCAACCGCAACAAGCTCGCGGAGATGCCGGAGCTGTGGCGCTACGCCCGCGACCTGTTCCAGCAGCCGGGCTTCGGCGACACGGTCGACTTCGACCAGATCAAGCAGCACTATTACGGCACGCACCCGCACCTCAACCCGAGCGGCATCATCCCCGCCGGCCCGGACCTCTCGGCCTGGACCTCCTGACCGTCCGCACCGGCCTCGGCTCGCGCTGGGCCTTGATAAGCCGGGCACTGGCGCGCCACGGTGCGGGAACGCTGAGATGGACCTGCTCGGCCACGCGCATCAGCCCGCCACGGAGCCCCCGCAGCGCGTACGAATGCCGTTACTGCCCGGCGGTGAATCCATCACCCGACGCGCGGGCGTGGCACAGAGCCCGCTTTCGGACCCGCCGCCTGGGGGCGATCGTGACAGCGAGTGACTGTCGACGTGCGTGGGTCGCCGGCGGTCCATTGGGATAGCAGCTTTCGAATGCCATCCTTCGGGGAGCTTGGAAAAAATAGCGTCCGGGTATGCGTGGCATTGTCGAACGACAACTGCAATGCGTCGGCATATTGCTGGTTGCCGTTGTGGGTGTTAATGCATCGGCGGGCCTTCGCAGTAGTGGTGCGCGTGTGCCACGACGCTTCGGGGCAGGGCCGGGCTGGGCGGCGCCGTTCGTCTCGTGCGGCGCGGGATCGCCGTCGTGCGCCATGCCCTCGCTCGCGGGATGCCCGTCCAGCTCAGGCGGCGTTGCCGGCGCTGGTTCGTGCGGGCCGTCCTGCTCGGGCGGCGTTGTCGGCGCTGGTTCCCGGGGGCTTCCCTGCTCAGACGGCGTTGCCGGCGCCGATTCGTGTGGGCCGTCCTGCTGGTCGTCGTTCGGTGGTGGGGCGTCGCCGCGGACGCGGCGCAGCCGCTCGGCGTGCCGTCTGGCCAATCCCCACGCTTCCCCACGCTCTATGCCGCGCATGTTCCTGGCGGAACTGCTCATTTGCCGGAGAATAGCGCCGCGATCTGGTCCGGTCGCGCATGGCAGCCAATTCTGTCCTGGTGAACAATTGCAGCTGGCTCATGCATCCGATTATCCCAGCGCCCAGCCGAAATCGCCGCCCCGAACAGCAGGCATATTGTCAAATGGCGCACGCCCATGCCGCAGGGCGCGCTCGCCGGCACGAGGTCCATCGCAACAGCGAGTGACATGGGAGTTCCGGCTCGGGTGCTGCAGTTCGCGCGGGGCGCTGCGGCCGTGCGGGCCGCGTCTACAGTTCCGGCGGGTCTTGGCCGTTCGGCGTGGACGATCTGACCTCGGCCTGGATCACGGTACGGGACCGCTGGGCCGAGGGCATGTAGATCTCCTCGGCCACGCTCATCAGCCCGCCGCCGAGCCCGCGCCGGCGGATGCGGCGGGCCAGCAGTACGCACCCGCCCATCACTACCGCCAGCGCTGCGGCCACGATCAGCATCGCCCGGGCTCCGTCCATGGCCTCATGGTAGGGGGCGCCGGGCGGCAGCAATCGATCTTGATGAGTTGGGCGCCGGCGCAGCACTACTTATCCGACTTATGCGCCGTCGGGGTATAAGTCCGAAATATCGCGGCGCGCCAGCGCCCGATATTTCGGGTATCAGCAGGTTCGGCGACGGGCGGGGCGGCGCTGCTGGTACGAGTCGCAGCATCCCGCCGTCGGTTCAGCGACGGGCGGGGCGGCGTCGCCGGTACGAGCCCCACCGGCCCGCCGTCCAGGTGCCCGCGCCGGCGAGGTGCAGGGCGATGCACAGGAAGCCGGCCAGGCTCAGCGTGCCGACGTCGAGAATCGGGCCGGTGTTGGCGCCGAGCAGGTCGACCAGCAGGGCGACCGCGAACAGGATCGCGGCGATCACAGCGAACACGTCAGCCTCCGGGGGAGTGGCGCCATATAACGGTGATCGCTGTCTACCCAAGGGCGCCGAAGCCTAATCGATGCCCAGCAGTGCCCGCAGGCCCTCCCGTCCGGCCGGGGTCACCTTGACCGCGCGGCCGGTGCCGATGCGTACCACCCAGCGCTGGGCCATGAACCGCTCGCACAGTCGCGCCCCGGCCACGCCGGCCAGGTGCGGGCGGCGCTCGGTCCAGTCCAGGCAGCCGCGGGCCAGCGGGCGCCTCGAGCGCCGCAGGTCGGCCGGGTCGAGGCCGGCGTCGGTGGTGAGCCAGGCCAGGCCGTCGTCGGTGAGCGCGAAGCCGGCCCGCTGGTCGAGGAGGCCCTTCGCGGTCATCGCGTCGGCCACCGCCACGCCGAGCTCGCCGGCCAGGTGGTCGTAGCAGGTGCGGGCCCGCTTCATGGCCGCGGAGGAGGCGGCCTGGCGCAGTCCCCGGGCCGGTGCCACGGCGGGGGTGAGGTGTGCGGAGAGATCCTCGATGAGCTGGGCGGCGGCGGGGTCGGCGAGCCTGACGTACCGGTGCCGGCCCTGCCGCTCCTCGGCGAGCAGCCCGCCGCCGATCAAGCGGTGCAGGTGCTCGGTGGCGGTGGACCGGGCGACCCCGGCGTGCGCGGCCAGCTCGCCCGCGGTCCAGGCCCGCCCGTCGAGCAGCGCCAGGCACATCGCCGCCCGGGTCTCGTCGGCGAGCAGGCTCGCGAGCCGGGCCAGGTCCGCGGCGTCGGTGCTCATGTGCCAATTCTCCCGCGTGCACGCTTCGGCCGGCGCCGAACGGTTGCGGGTCTAGCGTCGGCGGCATGCGTACCGTGAGTGCCGGCGTGCTGTCCGACCCCGCGTACCTGGTGCCCGAGGCGCCGGCCGCCGAGGAGGGGATCGGGTGGCTGCGCTCGGCGGTGAGCCGGTTCAGCAACGGCGACGTGCACGCCCGGCGGCGGGCCGTCGTGGAGGGGCTGATCGCGGGCGTCGACCCGGACCCGCTGCGGGCGCCCTACGCCGGGCATCCCGTCGGCCGGCTCGCGCTGGCCATGGGCGTCACCGCGGACGTGGTGCAGGACGTGCGGGCGGTGGCGGCGGCGTACCAGACGGGGGACGCCGCCGCCGACGGGGCCGTCGAGCGGCTCGTCGCGGTGTTCGGCGGGGCGCACGACGAGCGGACCGCCGCGCGCATCCAGGTGCTGGTCCAGGCCTGCGACGCCACGGCC
Organism: Dactylosporangium sp. NPDC051485; assembly: GCF_040682015.1. Taxonomy (NCBI): domain Bacteria; kingdom Bacillati; phylum Actinomycetota; class Actinomycetes; order Micromonosporales; family Micromonosporaceae; genus Dactylosporangium; species Dactylosporangium sp. NPDC051485. The sequence goes on along the minus strand of NZ_JBFAZW010000033.1, from coordinate 47,816 downwards.
GCCCTCGTCGAGCTGGCCCGGGCGGGCCGCCACGACCCGCCCGTGGCCGCCACCAGGAGGGTCGGGCCGGACGGGGAGACGGTGCTGGTGCCGCTGGACGCGCACCCGTTCGGGGCCGGGCCGCGGGCCTGCCCGGGGCGGGCGCACGCGCTGGCGCTCGTGGAAGGGGCGCTGGCATGACCGCGTTCGCCGAGCTGCACCGGCCCGGGGATCCGCTGCTGCTGGCCAACGTCTGGGACGTGGCCGGCGCCAAGGTCCTTGCCGCGGCCGGGTTCGCGGCGGTCGGGACGACCAGCCTCGGGGTGGCCGCCGCGCACGGGCTGCCCGACGGGGAGAACGCCAGCGGGCCGCAGACCGTTCGCCTCGTGGCCCGGCTGGCCGCGGTACCCGTGCTCGTGTCGGCCGATCTGGAGCGCGGGTCGGTGGACAGCGCGGTGGCGGCGGCCGAAGCGGGGGCCGTCGGCGTCAACCTGGAGGACGGCCTCGGCGACGCCGGAGCGCACACGCGGCTGATCCGGGACGTCAAGCGGGAGGTCCCGGGGCTGTTCGTCAACGCGCGGACCGACACGCACTGGCTGCGCCGCGGCGACCTGCGGGAGGCCCTGCGCCGCGCGCGGCTGTACCAGGACGCGGGTGCCGACGGTGTCTTCGTCCCCGGTGTATCCGAGCTGTCGGACGTCGCGGCGCTCGTGGGAGCACTGGACGTACCGTTGAATGTCCTCTATGGACAGCAGTCGGTGCGCGACCTCGCGGAGGTGGGCGTGGCGCGGGTCAGCATGGGGTCGTTGCTCTTCCGGGCCGCCCTCGCCGCGATCGCCGAAACTGCCGCAGCGGTACGGCGAGCAGAACCCGTCCGCCCCGGCCTGCCCAGCTATCGGGACGTCAACGGCTGACTGCTGGCCCGGCGGATCAGGACCGCCTCGACCGGCTCCACCCGTGCGGGGCCGTCGGTGTTGTCGAGGGCGAGGGACATCGCGCGGGCGCCCATCTCCGTCAGCGGCAGGCGGACGGTGCTCAGCGCCGGGGTCACGTCCCGCGCGATGGACATGTCGTCGAACCCGATGAGCGAGACCTGCCCCGGTACGTCGATCCCGCGCTCCCGCAGCGTCGCGAGCGCGCCCACGGCCATGGAGTCGTTGAGCGCGACGATCGCGGTCAGGTCGGGCGAGGCGTCGAGCAGGGCGGCGGTGGCCTCGGCGCCGCCGTCGCGGTCGAAGCCGGCGTACGCGATCCGCTTGGCCGGCAGGGTCCGGCCGGACTCGCGGGCGGCCCGGCGCAGGCCGGCCAGGCGGTCCGTGGTGGTGGTCAGCACCCGCGGGCCGGCGACCACCCCGACCTTGCGGTGCCCGGTGGTGAACAGCTCGGCGCCGGCGAGGTACCCGCCCTCCTCGTTGGCCGGCATGACCGCGTCGCCGGGCAGCTCGTGCCGGCCGATGACGCTGACCCGGCCGCCGGTGCGGGTGTAGGCGGCGAGCTTGCTCTTGAGGGCCTTGGTGAAGGCGGCGTCGTGGTAGCCGGAGCCGGCCAGCACGATCGCGGCGACCTGCTGGGCCCGCAGCAGCTCCACGTACTCGAGCTCGCGGGCCGGGTCGCGGTAGCTGTTGCAGATGATGACGAGCCGGCCGTGCGCGGTCGCCACCTGCTGCAGGCCGCGGGTGATCTCGGCGAAGTACGGGTCGGAGACGTCGTGCACGATCACGCCGACCGCGGTGCGCTGGGCCCGGGCGAGGAGCTGGGCGTGGGCGTTGGGCACGTACTGCAGCTCGTCGACGGCCCGCAGCACCCGCGCCCGAAGCTCGTCGGTGACCAGCTTCGTGCTCCCGCTGATGATCCGGGATGCGGTGGCCGGTGACACGCCCGCGCGGCGGGCGACATCGGCGAGCGTCGCCATCGTTGACCCCTCTCCATTGACCCGCGCTCAGCGTACCGGCTAGCCTCAGGAAAGCGTTTTCCTGCGTTGGGAGTTGGCGATGAGATCCCATTTGCCGGGCGCGATCGGCGTGTCGCGGCTGTCGGTGTACGACACGAGTGCACCCGACGGGCTGCACGGGGGCACGCCGCACATGCACCTGACGTGCTCCGAGGGGTACGTCGTCACCGCCGGCGCGGGCCGCGTGCAGACGCTGTCCGGGTCCGGGTTCCGCGAGGTCGAGCTGCGCCCGGGCGCCGTCGCCTGGTTCCGGCCGGGCACCATCCACCGGCTCGTCAACGAGGGCGGGCTGCAGATCGTGGTGCTCATGCAGAACAGCGGCCTGCCCGAGGCCGGCGACGCGGTGTTCACGTTTCCCGGCGCCGTGCTCGGCGACCCCTCCGCGTACCGCGCGGCGGCCACCTTGCCGGGCGGCCCCGACCTGGCCCCGGCGTTGCGGCGCCGCGACCTCGCCGTCACCGGCTTCCTGGCCATGCGCGAGGCCGGGCCGGCCGCGTTCGAGGACTTCTGCCGCGCCGCCGCCGCCCTCGTCGCCCCGAAGCTGGGGGACTGGCGCAAGCGCTGGGAGGCGGGCGCGCTCGACGCCGCGCAGGAGACCGGCCGGCAGCTCGACGCGCTGGAGCGGTCCGACCTGTCCCACCTGGCCCAGGGCGGCATCTCGGTGCTGCCCGGCCCGACCGAGTCCGCGAAGCACGGCATGTGCGGGCTCCTGCAGACGTACCTCCCGTAGGAAGGATTTCCGTGAACCGCATTCCGATCGGCATCGTCCTCAACGGCGTGACCGGCCGCATGGGGTACCGCCAGCACCTCGTCCGCTCGCTGCTGGCCATCCGGGAGGAGGGCGGCCTGCCGGCGGGCGACGGCCGGCGCATCTGGCCCGAGCCGGTCCTCGTCGGCCGCAACCCGGCCAAGCTGCGGGAGATCGCCGAGCGGCACGGCCTGACCGACTGGACCACCGACCTCGACGCCGCCCTGGCCCGCGACGACGTGCAGATCTACTTCGACGCCCAGGTGACCCAGCAGCGGGAGAAGGCGATCCGGGCCGCGATCGAGGCGGGCAAGCACGTCTACACGGAGAAGCCCCTCGCCGACGACACCGCCGCCGCGGCCGACCTGTGCCGGGCCGCCCGCGCCGCCGGCGTCAAGCACGGCGTGGTCCAGGACAAGCTGTTCCTGCCCGGCCTGCGCAAGCTGGCCAGGCTGGTGGAGGGCGGCTTCTTCGGCCGCATCCTGTCGGTGCGCGGCGAGTTCGGCTACTGGGTCTTCGAGGGCGACTGGCAGGCCGCCCAGCGCCCGTCGTGGAACTACCGGGCGGCCGACGGCGGCGGGATCGTGGTGGACATGTTCCCGCACTGGCAGTACGTGCTGGAGCGCATCTTCGCCCCGGTCCGCTCGGTCCAGGCCACGGTGGCCACCCACATCCCGTCGCGGGTCGACGAGTCCGGCGCCGCCTACGAGGCCACCGCCGACGACGCCGCCTACGGCATCTTCGAGCTCGAGGGCGGCATCGTCGCCCAGATCAACTCCAGCTGGGCCGTGCGCGTCTACCGCGACGAGCTGGTCGAGTTCCAGGTCGACGGCACCCACGGCAGCGCGGTCGCGGGCCTGCGCGAGTGCCACATCCAGCACCGCGGCGCCACCCCGAAGCCGGTGTGGAACCCGGACCTGCCGGCGACGGAGCGCTTCCGCGAGCAGTGGCAGCGGGTGCCGGACAACGAGGTGTACGACAACGGCTTCAAGGTGCAGTGGGAGGCGTTCCTGCGGCACGTGGTCGGCGACGCGGCGTTCCCCTGGGACTTTGCGGCGGGGGTGCGGGGGGTGCAGCTGGCGGAGCTCGGCCTGGAGTCGGCCCGCACGGGGCGCCGCCTGGAGATCCCGGCCCTCGACCTCTGATCGCGTTGGGTATCCGATATGTCCGCCACGCTGTGACGGACATATCGGATTTTTCGGTTATGTCCGCTTCGACTCGGCGGTGATCATGTTGCTGCGCTGCCGATGGGCTCGAAGCCGTGCTGAGTCCGAACGAACGCGCCGCACCGGCCCGCGGCCCCCGCTGTGCGCCGTGGGCTGGGCGGGAACGTGGGCTTGGGCGGTGGGCCCGGGCCGGTCGCGGCCGTGCTGGGTCCGAACGAACGCGCCGCGTCGGCCCGCGGCCCGCGCTGTGCGCCGTGGGCCGGGCGGGAACGTGGGCTCGGGCGGTGGGCCCGGGCCGGTCGCGCTTCGTCGCGCGGGCGCCCCGGGCGGGAGTGCGGGTGCTGGTCGCGCTTCGCGGCGCGGGCGGGCTTGACGCGGTACGAAATCGGGAATCAATATTGGAGGCGAAGTGGGCGATTTGTCGAGGTTCTCGCTCAACCAGGCGACCACCAAACGATGGCCGACCGCGGACACGATCGCGGGCTGCGCGGCCGTCGGCGTGACCGGCATCGGGCTGTGGCGCGATCAGGTCGCCGAGTGCGGCCTCCAGCGTACCGCCGCCCTCGTGCGCGAAGCGGGCCTCACCGTCACGAGCCTGTGCCGGGGCGGGTTCTTCACCGCCGGCGGCTGGCGCGAGGACAACCTCCGGGCCATCGACGAGGCCGCGGCCCTCGGCGCCCCCGTGCTCGTGCTGGTCAGCGGCGGCCTCCCGGAGGGCAGCCGCGACGTCGACGGCGCGCGCCGCCGGGTCGCCGACGCGATCGCGGAGCTGGTGCCGCACGCTCGGGCGGCCGGCGTACGGCTGGCCATCGAGCCCCTGCACCCCATGTTCGCGTCGGACCGTTGCGTCATCGCCACGCTCGGCAACGCCCTCGACATCGCCGAGCAGCACCCGGCGGACGTCGTCGGGGTCGCGGTCGACACGTACCACCTCTGGTGGGACGACCGGGTCTGGGCGCAGCTGGCCCGGGCCGGCGCGGGCGGTCGGATCGCGTGCTTCCAGGTCGCCGACTGGGTCACGCCGCTGCCGGAGGGCGTGCTGCTCGGCCGCGGCCTGCCCGGCGCCGGCTGCGTCGAGCTACGCCGCTTCCGCGAGGCGGTCGACGCCGCCGGCTACACGGGCCCGGTCGAGGTCGAGGTCTTCCACGAGGACGTGTGGTCCCGTCCCGGGATCGAAGTGCTGCAGGAGACCATGCAACGGTACGTCGAACACGTCGCCTGACGGCTACGGCGCCTGGGCCCCGCTGTCCGCGGTCGTCGTCGCGGTGGTCGGCGGCGGGTCGGCCGGCGTGGTGGGGGTCGGCGGCCCGGTCGTCACCGGCGCCGTGACGTCGGTCGGCGACGGCGTGGTGTGGGTCGCCGTCGGGGTGCCCTGCGTCGGCGTCGGCTGACCGTCCACGGTCTGCGTCGCCACCGGCGTCTGGCCCACGTTGGTCGGGTTGCCGATGAGCGTGGCCGTCGCGCCGCCGTTGGGCTTGCCGGCCCCGCCGTTGTCGGCCGTGGCGTGCGGGCCGGGCTGCGGGGAGGCGTTGGCCGGCCCGCTGTTGCCGCCGTTGGTGGTGCCGTGGTGCGAGTCGGTGCCGGGGCTGCCGCCCATGAGGTCCGAGGTCGTCTCGGCGGCCGCGAAGACGAGGGCCAGGGCCATCGGCAGGGCGATCGCCATCGAGGTGACCCGCCGGCGCGACATCTGGCCGGCGCCGCGCAGCCAGCGGCGCTGGACCGGGACGGTGGCCGCCTCGAGGTCGTCGATGGCCAGGCCGAGCAGCAGCTGCCGGGCGTCGGGGCGGTCGGCCGGGTCGCGGCTCAGGGCGGCGGCGACGAGATCGTGGACCGGGTCGGGGACGCCGCTGAGGTCGGGCTGGCCCTCGAGGATCTTCCAGGCCCGGGCGGCCGCCTCCTCCCCGCCGTAGGGGTGGCGGCCGGTGGCGGCGAACGCGACCAGGCAGCCCCAGCCGAAGATGTCCATCGCCGCGGTCGGCTCCTCGGCGCGCAGCTGCTCGGGGGAGGCCCAGCCGAGGCTGCCGACGATGTTGCCGGTGCCGGTGATGTCGCTGGCCGCGTCGAGCGCCCGGGCGATGCCGAAGTCGATGATGCGCACGCCACCGAGCGTGACCATGAGGTTGCTCGGCTTGAGGTCCCGGTGCACCAGCCCGACGTTGTGGATCGCGGCGAGCGAGGCCGCGACGCCGAGCGCGACGCTGTGCAGCATCGCTGGGTCGAGCGGGCCGTCGTCGGCGACCAGCCGGGACAGCGGGATGCCTTCGAGATACTCGGTGACGAGGTAGGGGCGCTCCTCGTGCACGCCCGAGTCGAGCACCCGGGCGGTGCAGAACCCCGGCACCCGCTGGGCGGCGCGGACCTCGCCGGCGAAGCGCACCCGGAAGCGGGGGTCGCGGGCCAGGTGGGCGTGGACCAGCTTGACCGCGACGCGGTTGCCGTCCGGCGACTGGGCCAGGTAGACCGTCCCCATGCCGCCGACGCCGAGCTGGCCGAGCAGCCGGTAGTCGTCGATGTGCAGCGGATCGTTCTGGGTCAGGTCGCCGACGGTGGCCCGCCGGGCCGGCGCGGCCGAGCGCAGGGGCAGGTCCGGCGCGCCACCGTCGGCGTCGTCGTGCTTGCCTGCCTCGGTCATCGGGGTCCTTCCACGGGTGCTCGGGGTGGTCGTGCGGTGGTGTTCACGTGCAGTCTGACCTCTTCACCTGGAGATGGAAAGACCGCGGGGGCGCACCTAGTCGAACAGTAGTCCAGGCAGGCCCGACCGTCCGCGCCGGAGGTCACAGTGACGTGTCACAGTTCCGGTTCTTTGTGCAACGATCGCGGCGCCCTGTGATGACGCGATTGCCTCTGTTCCCGGGTCAATCGGTCAGCGCGGTCGCTCCAGGTGATCGACCAGTCCACGCAGCGCCGCCGTGACCCGGGCGAGCTCGCCGGGCTCCAGATAGGACAGTGCGTAGGCCTCGGCGGTCTGCGACTGCGGCAGCAGCTCGCGGATCAGCCGGTGGCCCTTCCGCGTGAGCTGCAGCAGGACGAGGCGCCCGTCGTCGGGGTGGTTGTTGCGGCGCACCAGCCCCCGGCCGGACAGGGTGTCGACCACGCCGGTGAGCGTGGCCTTGGAGATGCCGGCCTGCTCGGCGACGTGCCGGGTCTCGATGCGGCGCGCGGCCCAGACGGAGCGCAGGACCACGAACCCGGTCCAGGTCAGCTGGCGCGGCCGGAGCACTTCCTGCTCGACGTGCTGCCGGACGGCGTTGGCGGCGCGGTGCAGGTGCAGGACGGTCTCGCTCGGCCCGGAGAAGCCGCCGCCGTCCCTGCCGACCGTTGCGGTCACCGTGTCCTGCGCCGAGCTGCTCGAGCCGGCGCAACCCCGTGCTTGCCCATATGGGCGGCCCCCCTCTGGTCCCCGCATCGAACACACAGAATATCGGGAACGTGCCGGTTCCGTTGTCCCCTCATTACGCTGAGCGATCTTCTGCCCACCCTGCGGCGCCGCCAATTGCGGGCATTGACCGCCTTTGTCCGTCTGTTCTGTCGGTTATCCGGTGAATTGGAAGTTCTCGTGATCCTTGGGAGGCTCGTGGGCATGCGTCCCCGCCCGTGCTGTCTGCGCCGGTGATTGCACTGGACGAGAGAAGGGCTCCGTCCCGCCTGATACACCCGTTGTGCCCCGGACTGCTCGCACGGCACTGACGGACGCGTCCACCCGGGCGTCCAGCGCCTGTGGGCTGCGGACGCGCCCACCCGCCGCGCGACATGGCGGCCGTCACGTGGGCCGGCGGTGGCGCCGTGGACCAAAGCCGGGGCCTGCGACGCCGGGCCGGCCCTGGTCGCCGGTTCCCGGCCGCGCCCTCCCGCGAGCCGGCGGCGCCGTGCAGGTCCGCGGCGGGCGCCGCGCCGTCCCGGGCACTGCGACCGGCGGGTCGGCGGGGTCGGGCCCGCGGCCGCCGGTTCTGCCGGTTCTTCTGCCGCCGTTCCTGCCGGTCGGCGGTGGCGCTGCGTAGCCGGGCCGACGGCGGTACGACCTCCGTGGCGGACCCCGGCCCGGGTCAGTGGCGGCGGTCGTCGCGGCCGCGGTTGATCAGATGGCGGCGTTGCCACACCAGGAACGCGAGGAAGGCGGCGACCACGAAGATCGCGCAGCAGAACTTGGCCACGGGTCGAAGACTACGACCAGTTCGGGCTGCGCTCCGGGGCGCGGCCGGTGCTGAAGTTCCGGCGCTCGGCCAGGCGGGCGAAGGCCACGGCGTCGGCGACGGCCGCGCAGCCCGGGTCGTTGTTGAAGTACACGTACACGTCCTGGGTCTTGAACGCCTCCCGCAGGCGGCCCGTCCACGTGTCGAGGGCCGAGCGGCCGTATCGGGGGCGGGGCGTCGCGCGGCCCTCGTGCAGGCGGAGGTAGCCCCAGTCGGCGGTGCGCCACAGCGGGGCCTGCGGGCGGCCCTCGCGATCCGACCAGCACAGAGCGGCGTTTCGCGATTGCAGTACGTCACGAATCTCCGGCGTCCACCAGGAGTCGTGCCGCGGCTCGACCGCCACCCGCACGCCCTTCGGGAACGCGGCGAGGGTCGCGTCCAGCGCGCCCGGGTCTGCCGGCAGCGTCGGCGGCAGCTGCAGCAGCACCGGGCCGAGCTTCGAGCCGAGGCCCTCGGCCCGCTGCATCAGGCGGTGGACCGGCTCGCGGGGCTCCCGGAGGCGCTTGATGTGGGTGAGGTACCGGCTGGCCTTCACCGCGACCACGAAGTCGTCCGGGGTGCGGGCCCGCCAGTCCTCGAACGTGGCGCGCTCGGGCAGCCGATAGAAGGCGTTGTTGACCTCGACCGTGCCGAACGCCTGCGCGTAGTGCTCCAGCCAGCGGCGTTGTGGCAGGTCGGACGGGTACAGGCGGCCCTTCCAGTCCTTGTACTGCCAGCCGGACGTCCCGATGCGCATCATGCCGGCACTGATGCCCCGCGCCCGGATGACTAGTCACGCCCGGGGGGATACGTAGACGCCGCGGGCGCCCGTCTACGTATGTCGGCGGCGCTCGAGTACGTAAGCGATACCGATGGCACGCGGACCTTACGGGGCGAGGATGGGGTCACAGGGTTGAGAGGGGAATGCGATGAACGTCCACGATGGCCTGCTGACCGAGCTCGTCCGCCAGCGCCGGCTGCACATGCTCGACGAGGCCAAGCACTGGTCAAGCCGCGTACGGCTACGGCGGCGAGCACGGCGCGTGCGCACCGCGGCGTAACCGGCGTGACCGGCCTGCCGCGACCGAACCGCGGGGGAGTACAGCCCCGGCGCTCCGTGCGGACCACACCCCTCCAGGTGGTCCGCCCAGGGCGCCGGGGCTGTTCTGGTTGTACCGGGCCGTGCGTGCGGCCGCCATGACTAGGCCTCCGGGGCCATGACTAGGCACCGGCGGCGCGCGAAGATACGTAACAGGTACGGATGGCAGGTGCTCCTTACGCCGACAGGATGGAGGCACACCACCGAAACCGTCCGGCCGAGGAGTCCAGATGATGCACCCCGCGTTCCTGTACAGCCAGCTCCGGCACCGCCAGCAGGGCCTGCTCGGGCTCGTTCCGCACGAGGGTCCCGCCGCGCGCCACACGCGCCGGCCGTGGTGGCGCAGGTCGCGCCCATCACAGCCGGTGCACCGGCCACCCGCCGGTAGGCTGGTGGCGTGCGGGCCAGCCGTAGCGGAATGAGTCAGGTGATGGTCGGCCGCGACGATCAGCTGCGCCGGTTGCGCCGGCTGGTCGACGGGTCCGAGTCTTCCATCGCCATGCTCGGCGGGGAGGCCGGGATCGGCAAGAGCCGCATGGTTCAGGAACTCATCTCGGGGCTGCCCGGCACGGTTCCGGTCCTCGACGGCCAGGCCGACCCCGGCACCCTCAGCCGCCCCTTCGAAGTGCTGCTCGACGCGATCGACAGCTGCCTTCGCTCCGAGAGCCTCGACCCAGAGCTGCTGCAGGTGGTCACCGACGCGTCCCGGTCGATGATCGACCGCATCCAGGCCGGGCTGGAGATCGTCCGGCGGCTGACGACCCCGGGATCCTCGATCGTCGTCTTCGAGGACCTGCACTGGGCCGACTCCGAGAGCGTGGCGCTGTTCGAGCGCATCGCCGAGCTGCCCGGCAGCCGGCTGCTGATCGGCACCTACCGCCCGGACGAGGTCACCCGCCGGCACCCGCTCGCCGACCTGCTGACCCGGCTGGAGCGGCGCTACACGGTGACCAACGTGCGGCTGGAGCGGCTCAGCCTGGCCGACACCTCGATCTTCATCAAGTCCGCCACCGGCCGCGCGCCCGCCTACCGCACGGCGATGTCGCTGCACAACCGCACCGGCGGCAACCCGTTCTTCCTCGAGGAGCTGCTCAAGTCCAACGGCGACGGCGACCTCGACACGCTGTGCGACCGGCCGCTGCCGTGGAACATCGCCGAGGCCATGCGCCGCCAGCTCGACGAGCTCGACGACGACGAGAAGCGCATCGTCGAGGCCGCCGCCGTGCTCGGCCGCAAGGTGCCCTTCGACCTGCTCGCCGCGGTCACCGGCTTCGACGAGCCCGCGCTCATCGACGGGCTGCGCGACCTGGTCCGCCGCGGGCTGATGGTGGAGACCGGCGACGACGAGTTCAGCTTCCGCCACGCCCTGACCCGCGAGGCGCTCGTCGACGAGATGCTCGCCCGGCAGCGGCGGCGGCTGCACGAGCTGGCCCTGGAGACGCTGCTGTCCACCGGCAGCAAGGACTACGCGCTCGTCGCCCACCACGCCAGGGGCGCCGGGCGCTACCTCGACATGGTGGAGGCGGCGCGGCGGGGGCTGCACGTCTACATGGGGATGGGGTCGCCGTACCAGGCGCTGCAGCTGGCCGAGATGGGCCTCGACGAGCTGCCCGACGACGTCGAGCTGCTCTCCTGCGGGGCCAGGGCGGCCTGGCTGGCCGGCCTGCTCGACGACGCCCAGGAGCTCGGCAAGCGCTGGCTCGGCGCGGCCGCCACCCGCGAGGAGCGGGCCGACGCGCTGCGGCTGCTGATCCGGCTCGGCTGGGAGATCGGCAGCAGCGGCACCATGCAGGAGCGGGCCGCGCAGCTGCGGGCCGAGATCGCGCACCTCGACGACGGGCCGGCCAAGGCCCACGCGTTCGCCGCGATCGCGCAGGCCTACATGCTGCACGACGACACCGAGCGGGCCGTGGCCTGGGCCGACATGGCGATCACCCTCGGCGAGGAGCTCGGGATGCCGGCCGTCTGGCTGGCCGGCAAGGTCGAGAAGGGCTGCGCCCTGGTCGGCGTCGCGGCCGGCGTCGAGGAGGGCATCAAGCTGCTCAACGAGGCCGCGCAGGAGGCCGAGGAGGCCCGCGAGTGGCTCCTCGCCGCGCGGTCGATGAACGGCCTCTACAACCTGCTGCCGGGCGGGCCGGCCGACTGGGCCGCGGCGCTGGAGAAGATGCGCACGTTCGCCGAGCAGGCCGGGTTCGAGTCGCTGGCCGTGGCCGCGTATTTCCAGGGCCGCGCCCGCCTCGCCGTGCAGGAGGGCAACCTCGCCGCGGCGATCGCCGAGCTGGAGGCGGCCCGGCGCCGCGACCGGGGGCTGCTGCGCACCCGCAACGGCAGCGACTATCACGGGGTGCTGTTCGCCGGCCTGCTGCTCGAGGCGGGCGAGCTGGACAAGGCCGACACGGTGATCCGCGGCCTCATCGAGAGCTCCACCGACGCCTACACGATGCTCACCCAGACCTCGGTGCCCGGCCTGCAGTTCCACCTGGCCTGCCGCCTCGGCCGCGCCGAGCAGGCCCGCGAGCTGCTGCGCGTCGTCCTCGACGCGGTCCGGGTCACCGGCGTCTCCGGCCGCGACTTCGCCCACGACCTGGTCTCCGCGGGCCTCGCCGCCGGCCTGAGCGCCGACGAGCTGCGCCCGGTCGCCGCGGCCATCGACGACCCGCTGTTCGACGACGCGTACCGCTGGCTCGCCGACGCCCAGATCGCCGAGGCGTCCGGCGACCTCGCCGGCGCGCTGCGCCGCTACCGGGCCGCGGTCGCCGAGCCGACGATGCTGCTGCCGGCCCAGCGCGGCACCGGCCACCTCGGCGCGGCCCGGTGCCTGCTCGCGCTCGGCGACGCCGACGCGGCCCGGGAGCACGTCCGGACCGCGGAGCCGCACCTGGCGCGGTGGGCTGGGTGGCGGGTGGCCGAGCTGACCGGCCTGCGCGGCCGCCTGGGCCTGGCGACGCCGGTGGCCGCCGGCGCGGCGGGCGCGGGGGACGAGGCCCTGACGCCGCGGGAGCGCGAGGTGGCGGTCCTGCTCGCGGAGGGCCTGACCAACGCGGAGCTGGCCCGCCGCCTGTACATCTCGCCCCGGACGGCGGCGGTGCACGTCTCGAACATCCTCAACAAGCTGAACCTGGAGTCCCGCACGCAGGTCGCCGCCTGGGTACGGTCCCGTCCGGCCTGAGCCAGCGGCCGGCAGCGTCAGCGTCGAGGTGTAGGAGCCCGCCAGGTTCACGACGCCGCGGACGGTGCAGCTGGCCTTGATGCGGTCGTTCCTGAGAATGGTGCGCGTGCCTGCGGGCGGCGGACCACGTACGGGGCGAGGACGTGCGACCACGACGAGGCGCCGCCCGGGTCACCGGTCCGCAGCCGACGCTCGACGACCTTGGCCGGCTGGGCGGGACGGTGCTGGCGGCGGGGCAGGAGATCGGGCTCGCCCGGGAAGGCGCCGGCGCAGACCCGGGGCAGGTCACGGCACGACGACGGTGCCGGTGGCGGACACGGCCAGCAGCGGCGGGTCGAGGACCGCGGCGGCGGACGGTGCCGCTCGGGGTGCAGCTCAGCGCGTACCGGATCGTGCAAGGCGCTTACCAACGCGCTGCGGCACGCGCGGGCCCGGCGCGCCCGCGTCGTGGTCCGGGTCTCCGCGGCGGTCGTGGACGTGCTGGTGCGCGACGGCGGGCGCGGGGGCGTCGTCTCCGGCGGCGGGCACGGGATCACAAACTCGCCCCCATCGCCGACGGCCGTCTCGACGGCGAACAAGTCCGCTGCCGCCTCGTCCGGGGGCTGCTGGCGGCGGGCCGGACGGGTCGGCTGGCCTGAGCCGGGGTGGCCGGCGCTTGCGTCCGGTGCGTAGCATCGGACGCATGTCGTGGTCGATGACCACCCTGTTCGCCGCGTGGATGAGCGTGGCGACGCCGGCCGATCTCGTCGCGGTGGCGACGGCGGTGCTGACGGCGCTCGCCGTGGTGCTCGCCGCGCGGCTCGTCGCCGGGGCGCCGGCGACCCCCGCGTTGGTGCGCGCCGTTCCGGCCCGGGCCCGGGCGGCCCGGGGGCAGACGATCCGCTCGGCGGATCCTGACGCGGCCGGCCGGCCGCGGCCCCGCGCGCCGGGGATCTGAACCCGCGCGGCGCTCGAGCCGCCGCGCGACGCGACACAGCCACGATGACGGCCCGGCGTACGCCTGCGGCCTTCGTCGGGTGATGCCTGCGCCGAAACAAGCGGGCCGCCGAAGCAAGCGATCCCGTCGTCGAGCGAGCGCGCCGCCGAAGCAGGTGAGCCTGCCGTCGAGCGTGCGGGCCGCTGGAACGAGCGATCCCGCCGTCGAGTGAACGGGCCGCTGGCGCAGGCGAGCCCGCCGTCGAACGTGCGCGTCGCTGGAACGAGTGATCCCGCCGTCGAACGAGAGCGGGCCGCTGGCGCAGGTGATCCCGCCGTCGAACGTGTGGGTCGCTGGAACGAGTGATCCCGCCGTCGAGCGTGCGGGGCGCTGGAACGAGCGATCCCGTCGTCGAGCGAGCTGGCCGCCGAAGCAAGCGACCCGCCGTCGAGCGAGCGCGCCGCCGGAACGGGCGAGCGCGCCGCCGAACACGCGCGCCCAGCAACGGGCGCCCCCGGTACCTGAAGGAACGAAAGGACCGTTCCGTGCTGCATCACGTCCTCATCGCGCTGGCCGGAGCGCTCGGCTCCGTGCCCGCCGCCATCGTCGTCGCCACCCTCCTGCTGCGCGCTGCCCTCCTCCCGCTCAGCATCCGCGCCTACCGCGCCGAGCGGGTCCGTGCCCGGCTCGCCCCCCGCCTCGCCGCCCTGCGCGAGCGGCACGCCCGCGAGCCCGTCGTCCTGGCCGAGAAGACCGCCGAGCTCATGCGCGCCGAGGGCTCCGGGCCGTTCGCCGGGCTGCTGCCGACGCTCGCCCAGGCCCCGATCGTCTGGCTGCTGTACCGCGAGTTCACCGGCCCGGGCATGCACGGCCACACCGTGCTCGGCGCCGACCTGACCGCCCGTCTCGCGGCGCACCCGGCGCTGCTCGCCGGCTGGCTCCTCGTCGCCGCCCTCGCCGCCATCGCGCTCTGGAACGTGCGGCAGCTCCCCGCCGGCACGCCACGGCTGACCCGCCTCCTGTCGTTCGGCACGGTGGCGTTCGCGCCGTTCGCGCCGGTCGCGGCCGGGATCTACCTGGTCACCAGCGGGGCGTGGACCGCGGCCGAGCGGTGGTGGTTCCGCGGCCGGGCGACCGCGGATTCGGGCAGACTTTAGCAGAAAAGAACGAAAGTTTACGTCGACGCAGGAAAAGTTCGGTTGGTACTGGCGGAAGGATGTGGGCGAGATCTAGGCTCCGCATCCAGCGACAGCCGGCGATATCGCCCACCCCATGTGCTGCTGTCGCGTTGCTTCCTCACCGCTAGGAGGAGCCCGTGCGTACGGGAGTGTGGCTGGTCGGCGCGCGCGGATCCGTGGCCGTCACCAGCATCGTCGGCGCCTCGGCGCTGCGGGCCGGGCTGGCCGACCCGATCGGCTGCGTCACCGAGCATCCCGCCCTGCGTGGCGCGGCCCTGCCCGGCTTCGGGGACCTGGTGTTCGGCGGGCACGACGTCGCCACCACCGGGCTGCTCAAGCGCGCCGAGGCGCTCGCCGCGGCCGGGGTCGTCCCCGGGCCGCTGGTCGCGGCGCTGCACGGCGAACTGTCCGCGGTGGACGAGGAGGTCCGGCCGCTGCCGCACGCCGAGACCCAGGCCGCGGCCGCGGCGGCGATCGCGGCCGACCTGACCGCGTTCCGGGACCGGCACCGGCTCGAGCGGGTGGTGGTCGTCAACGTCGCGTCCACCGAGTCCGCCCCGGCGCCGCACCCCGCCCACGCGGACCTGGCCGCCCTGGAGCGGGCCTTGCAGACCCCGGAGGTCGTACTCCCACCCAGCGCCCTGATGGCCTACGCCGCCCTGCGCGCCGGGTGCCCGTACGTCGATTTCACCCCGTCCACCGGCGCCCGCCTGCCGGCCCTGCACGAGCTGGCCCTGGCGCAGCAGGTGCCGTACGCGGGCCACGACGGCAAGACGGGCGAGACGCTGCTCAAGGCCGTCCTCGCCCCGATGTTCGCCATGCGCCGCCTCGCCGTGCGGTCCTGGTCGGGCATCAACCTGCTCGGCGGCGGCGACGGCGCCACGCTGGCCGACCCCGGCGCCAACGCGGCCAAGTCGGCCAGCAAGCAGCGCGTGCTCGGCGAGACCCTGGGCTACGTGCCGGACGGGCACACCCGCATCGAGTACGTCCCCGACATCGGCGACTTCAAGACCGCCTGGGACCTCATCACGTTCGCGGGCTTCCTCGGCACCCCGATGCGCATGGAGTTCACCTGGCACGGCTGCGACTCCGCGCTGGCCGCCCCGCTGGTGCTCGACCTGGTCCGGCTGGTCGCGGCCGCGCACCGCAGCGGTCGCAGCGGCCCGCTGCCGCAGCTCGCGTTCTTCTTCAAGGACCCGCTGGGCGACGTCGAGCACGGCCTGGCCGCCCAGTTCGAGGCCCTGGCCGAGTTCACGGCGAGCCTGCGATGAGCCCGAGCTGGCGCGACCTCGTCGAACTGGTCCGGGCCCCCGCCGCGCTCTCCGTGCCGGGCGACGTCGTCGCGGGCGCGGCGGCGGCCGGGCGGCTCGGCCCCCGCACCGCCGGGCTGGCCGGGGCGAGCGTGCTGCTCTACTGGGGCGGCATGGCCGCCAACGACTGGGCCGACCGCGAGGTCGACGCCGTCGAGCGCCCGTCCCGCCCGATCCCGTCGGGCCGCATCGAACCCCGCACGGCCCTCGCCGTGGCCGCCGGGCTCACCGCCGCCGGGGTCGCCGTCGCCGGCCTGACCGGCGGGAAGAAGGCGCTCGCCGTCGCCGCGCCGCTGGCCGGCGCGGTCTGGGCCTACGACCTCGGGCTGAAGAACACCCCGGCCGGCCCCGCCGCGATGGCCGCCTGCCGCGCGCTGGACGTGCTGCTGGGGGCGGCCGGCGGACGGCTGCGACGGGCGGCCTGGCCGGCCGCGACGGTGTTCGCCCACACGTACACGGTGACCGCGCTGAGCCGCTGCGAGGTGGACGGCGCCACCCCGGCGCTGCCCGCCGCCACGCTCGCCGGGACCGCGGCGGTGGCCGCCGCCGCGGTGGCGACCAGGCGGCCGCTGGTCCCGGCCGGTCTCGCCGCCCTGTACGCGTACCGCTACGGCGCCCCGCAGCTGGCCGCCGTCCGCGACCCGGCCGCGCCGCGCATCCGGGCCTCGGTCGGCGCCGGAATCCTCAACCTGCCGGCGCTGCAGGGCGCCCTGACCGCCCGGGCCGGGCGCCCCCTCGCCGGCCTCGTCGTCGCCGCGGCGGCCCCGCTGGCCCGCCTGCTGTCCCGGAAGGTCTCGCCGACATGAGCGGCCCGCAGCGTTGCGGCGCCTGGTCTGGGTCGACCGCCGCGGAGCCCCGTCGAGCCAGACCGGGCGTTGGGGCCGCGATCAATGGGCGCAGGTTTGGCTCAGGCCGGCGCCGGAGCGCAGCGGAGGTGACGGCATGAGCGGCCCGCAGCGTTGCGACGCCTGGTCCGGGCCGACCGTCGCGGAGCCTCGTCGAGCCGGGCCGGGCGTTGGGGCCGCGAACCGTGAAATCGGCTTCGGGGCAGGCCGGCGCCGCAGCGTTGCGGCGCCTGGTCTGGGTCGATCAGCGCGAAGCCCCATCGAGCCGGACTGGGCGGAGGTGACGGCCCAGTGAGCGGGCTGCGGTTCGGGTACGGCACCAACGGCTTCAGCAACCACCGCCTCGACGACGCCCTCGACGTCATCGCCGGCCTCGGCTACTCCGGCGTCGCCCTGACCCTCGACCACCATCACCTCGACCCGTTCGACGCCCACCTGGCCCGGCACGTGCGGAACGTCGGCCGGCGGCTGGGCGAGCTCGGCCTCGGGGTGGTCATCGAGACCGGGGCGCGGTTCCTGCTCGACAAGTGGCACAAGCACGCCCCCACGCTGCTGGACGACGAGCCCGAGCCGCGGCTGGAGTTCCTGCGCCGGGCCGTGCGCATCGGCGCCGACCTCGGGGCGGAGGCGGTCAGCTTCTGGGCCGGGGTCCGCCCGCCCGGCGTGCCGGCCGAGGAGGCCTGGCGGCGGCTGGTGACCGGCACCGCCGAGGTGCTCGCCGCCGCCGAGGGCGCCGAGATGATGCTCGGCTTCGAGCCCGAGCCCGGCATGCTGGTCGAGTCGATGGCCGACTGGGAGCGGCTGCGGGGCGACCTGGGCGCGCCCGTGCGCTTCGGGCTGACCCTCGACATCGGCCACTGCCGGTGCCTGGAGCCCGTGCCGGCCGACGAGTGCGTACGTCGGGCCGGCGGGTCGCTGGTCAACGTGCAGATCGACGACATGGTCCGCGGGGTGCACGAGCACCTCGAGTTCGGCCGGGGTGAGGTCGACTTCCCGCCGGTGCTGCGGGCCCTCGCCGAGATCGGCTACGGCGGCCTGGTCGCCGTCGAGCTGCCCCGCCACAGCCACGCCGCGCCGAGCGTGGCCCGCGACTCGCTGGCCTTCCTGCGCGAGGCCGAGCAGCGGTCGCTGGAGCGATTCCAGGAGGTGTCATGAGTACCGAAGCCCTGTATGCCGCCCTGAAGTCGGAGCTTTCCGACACTGTCTGGCTCGATACCGCCCTGGAGACCGTGGCCCGCCAGCCTGCGGCGATCGGGCGGCTCTTCCCCGCGGCCGGGCGCCGCTGCGGGAGGTGGATGCTCAGCGGTCTCGACGGCTGGAGCGTCGACGACGCGGCCAGAGTCCTGCTGCTGAGCAAGGTCGGCAACCACGGCGCGGAGATCGAGGCGCTCTACCGCTACGGCGACGCCGCCGAGAAGCGGGCCGTCGTGCGGGCCCTGCCGCTGCTCGACGTACCGTCCGTCGAAAGGATTCTCGAGGACGCCCTGCGCACCAACGACACGCGGCTCGTCGCCGCGGCACTGGGCCCGGCCGCCAGGCGCCTCGGTCAGCCGGCCTGGCGCCAGGGGGTGCTGAAGGCCGTCTTCATGGGCCTGCCGCTGGCCGCCGTCGCCGACCTCGACGCCCGGGCCGACGCCGAGCTGGCCGTCATGCTCGCGGGCCTCGCCGAGGAGCGCCGCGCCGCCGGCCGCGCCATGGCCGAGGACGCCACCGCGTTGCTGCACCGACTTCAGGAGAGGGTCCCGTGATGCGCATCTTCGACCCCCACATCCACATGACGTCCCGGACCACCGACGACTACGAGCGGATGGCCGCCGCCGGGGTGCGGGCCCTCGTCGAGCCCGCCTTCTGGCTCGGGCAGCCGCGCACCAACGTCGGCTCGTTCACCGACTACTTCGACTCCCTCGTCGGCTGGGAGCCCTTCCGGGCCGGGCAGTTCGGCATCCGTCACCACGCCACGATCGCGCTCAACCCGAAGGAGGCCAACGACCCCCGCTGCCGCGAGGTGCTCGGCGTGCTGCCGCGGTACCTGGAGAAGGACGGGGTCGTGGCGGTCGGCGAGATCGGCTACGACTCGATGACCCCGCAGGAGGACGAGGCGTTCGCGGCCCAGCTGCAGCTGGCGGTCGAGCACGAGCTGCCGGCCCTGGTGCACACCCCGCACCGGGACAAGGCCCGCGGCACCGAGCGCACCCTGGCCGTGGTCCGCGAGTCCGGCATCGACCCGGGCCGGGTCGCCGTCGACCACCTCAACGAGGTCACCGTCGCCGCGGTGGCCGGCAGCGGCTGCTGGATGGGCTTCTCCATCTACCCCGACACCAAGATGACCGCCGAGCGGATGGTGCACATCCTGCGCGAGTTCGGCCTGGAGCGGATGCTGGTGAACTCCGCGGCCGACTGGGGGCGCTCGGATCCGCTGCTGACCCGCCGTACCGGTGAGGCCATGCTCGCCGCGGGCTTCAGCGACGACGACGTGGACCGGGTGCTGTGGCGCAACCCGGTCGAGTTCTACGGGCAGTCCAAGCGCCTCGACCTCGCCGACGTCGAAACCGACGCGACCTTCGAGGGCAACTCGATCCTGCGCGGGGGATCCTGATGCGGCTGCGCCACCCCGACGGGCAGACGGTGCACCTGGCGTACGGCACCAACGTCCACCCCGCCGAGGACCTGCCCGGCATCCTCGCCCAGCTCGACACCTACGCCACGCCGATGCGCGAGCGGCTCGGCACCGACGTGCTCGGGCTCGGCCTGTGGCTGGGCGCGGCGGTCGCCGCCGAGCTGGCCGCCGACCCGTCCCGGCGCCGCCGGCTGCGCCGCGAGCTCGACGCGCGGGGCCTGGAGGTGGTGACCCTCAACGGGTTCCCCTACCGCGAGTTCCACGCGCCGGTGGTCAAGCGGGCCGTGTACCGCCCCGACTGGGCCGACCCGGCCCGCCTGCGGTACACCCTCGACCTGGCCCGGATCCTCGTCGACCTGCTGCCCGACGACGCCGCCCGCGGCTCCATCTCCACCCTGCCGCTGGGCTGGCGCGACCCGTGGGACGGCATGCAGGTGGCCCGGGTCCACCGCGCCCTTGACGCGCTGGCGCAGGGGCTGGCGGCGCTGGAGGTGCTCAGCGGCCGCACCGTCCGCGTGGCCTTCGAGCCGGAGCCCGGCTGCGTCATCGAGAACACCCTGCAGGCCGCCGTGCACCTGTCCAAGGTCGACCGGCAGTGGCTCGGCGTCTGCGTCGACCTGGCCCACCTGGCCTGCGCCTGGGAGGACCCGGTGGCCGCGGTGCAGCGGCTGTCCCGGGCCGGCCTGCCGGTGGTGAAGATCCAGGTGTCGGCCGCGCTGGAGGTCGCCGACCCGGACGGGTCCCGCGAGGTCGTGCAGCGCTACGCCGAACCCAGGTTCCTGCACCAGACCCGCAGCGCCGGCTGCGCGCACGCGTTCGACGACCTCGACGAGGCCATCGAGGCCGGGCCGGACGGGCCGTGGCGGGTGCACTACCACGTGCCGCTGCACGCCGAGCCCGAGCCGCCGCTGCGCGCGACCACCGCCGTGCTGCGGGCCGGGCTCGGCGCGCTCGTCGGCGGGCCGATCGCCGCCTGCGACCACCTCGAGGTCGAGACGTACACCTGGAACGTCCTGCCACCCGCCCAGCGCCCGGCCGGCCCGCGGGCCCTCGCCCACGGCATGGCCGCGGAGCTCGCCTACGCCCGGGACACCCTGCAGAACCTGGGCCTGAAGACCCTGGAGCGCACCACGTGAGCAAGCCGCTGCTCGTGCTGGACGTCGTCGGGCTCACCCCCCGCCTGCTGCCGCACATGCCCAACCTGTCGAGGCTCGGTCCCGCGGTACCGCTGGACCCGGTGCTGCCGGCCGTGACGTGCTCGGTGCAGTCGACCTTCCTGACCGGCGAGACGCCGGCCGGGCACGGGATCGTCGGCAACGGGTGGTACTTCCGCGACCTCGGCGAGGTGTTCCTCTGGCGGCAGCACAACGCGCTGGTCGGCGGGGAGAAGCTCTGGCAGGCGGCCCGGCGGGCCGAGCCCGGCTACACCGTGGCCAACGTGTGCTGGTGGTACGCGATGGGCGCCGACGTCGACTGGACCGTCACGCCCCGCCCCATCTACTACGCCGACGGGCGCAAGGAGCCCGACTGCTACACCTTCCCGCCGTCGCTGCACGACGAGCTCACCGACCGGATCGGCCCCTTCCCGCTGTTCACCTACTGGGGCCCGAACGCCGGCATCCCCTCGTCGGCCTGGATCGCCAGGGCCGCGCAGCAGATCCTGGCCGACAAGGCGCCCGACCTGACCCTCGTGTACCTGCCGCACCTCGACTACGACCTGCAGCGCTACGGCCCGTCCGACCCGCGCGCCGCGGCCGCCGCGGCCGAGCTCGACGCCGCGCTGGGGCCGCTGCTGGAGGCGGGGCGGGCGCGCGGGGCGACGACGGTGGCGCTGTCGGAGTACGGCATCACGCAGGCCAGCCGGCCGGTCGACGTCAACCGGCTGCTGCGCGCCGAGGGGCTGCTCAACGTGTACACGCAGGACGGGATGGAGTACCTCGACCCGTGGACGTCACGCGCGTTCGCGGTCGTCGACCACCAGATCGCCCACGTGTACGTGCGCGACCCGCAGGACGTCGCGCTGGTGCGCAAGCTGTGCGCGGGGCTGGCCGGCGTCGGCGAGGTGCTCGACGAGGCCGGCAAGGCGGCGCAGGGCCTCGACCACGAGCGCTCCGGCGAGCTGGTGCTGCTGGCCGAGCCCGACGCCTGGTTCACGTACTACTACTGGCTCGACGACGCGCGGGCGCCCGACTTCGCCCGGCTCGTCGAGATCCACCGCAAGCCGGGTTACGACCCGGCGGAGCTGTTCCTCGACCCGGCGGGGCCGGGGGCGGCGAAGGGGCGCGCGGGGCTCGCACTGCTGCGCAAGAAGATCGGGATGCGGTACCTCATGAGCGTCGTCGGCCTCGACGCCGGCGCGAAGGCGGTGCGGGGATCGCACGGGCTGCGCCCGGCCGCCGACGAGGACGGCCCGGTCTGGCTGTGCGACGACCCGGCCCTGACGCCGCAGCGGGTCGCGGCCGCCGACGTCAAGTCGCTGCTGCTGCGGCTGGCCGGGCTGGGGGGCTGACGATCCCGGCTGGCCCCACCTGGCCGGCACCTGGCGGCCGGCCAGGTGGGGCGAGCGCCGATAGAGCAGGAAGCCGGCGGTCCGCCCCCTGACCTGGGGCCGGGACGAACCTGAGAAGTATCACAGGTAGAACCCCTAAGGAACGCCTTTCAGGTGCGATCCGGATGGCCGGCCGGGTTCACGGTCCGTAGTCTCGGCGACGTGACACTCATCGAGACGCGCGCGCTGACGAAGCGATACGGCGGCGTCACGGCCCTGGCGGATCTGACCCTGGCCGTGCGGCCCGGGATCATCGGTCTGGTCGGGGCCAACGGCGCCGGCAAGTCCACCTTCATCAAGATCATGCTCGGCCTGCTCGGGCCGACCTCCGGCGAGCTGCGCGTTCTCGGGCTCGACCCGACCAGCAGCGCCGAGGAGGTGCGCTCCCGCGTCGGGTACATGCCGGAGCACGACTGCCTGCCGAGCGAGGTGTCGGCGGCGGAGTTCGTGACCCACCTGGCCCGCATGAGCGGCCTGCCGGCCACCGCGGCCCGCGAGCGCGCCTCCGAGGCGCTGCGCCACGTCGGGCTCTACGAGGAGCGCTACCGGCAGATCGGCGGCTACTCGACCGGCATGAAACAGCGGGTGAAACTGGCCCAGGCCCTGGCGCACGACCCCGACCTGCTGCTGCTGGACGAGCCGACCAACGGCCTCGACCCGGCCGGCCGCGACGCCATGCTGGAGCTGGTGCACCGCATCGGCACCGAGTTCGGCATCTCCATCGTGGTCTGCTCCCACCTGCTCGGCGAGGTGGAGCGGATCTGCGACTCCATCATCGCCATCGAGGGCGGGCGGCTGCTGCGCTCGGCCACCGTCGAGGACATGACGACCAGCCGGGACGTGCTCACCGTCGAGGTGAGCGAGGGCGTCGAGCAGCTCACCGCCCGCCTGGCCGAGCTCGGCATCCCGGCCACCCGCGAGGGGGCCTCGCTCAGCGTGCCGCTGGACGGCGAGGACGTCTACGACCGCATCCTGGTCGCCGTCGCCGAGCTTGACCTGCCGCTGCACCGGCTCGACCAGCGCCGCCACCGGGTGGCCGAGCTGTTCCAACCCCCGACCGTCACCGCGCCCGCGGTCAGCGTTGCTCAGGAGGCCGGCCGTGGCGCCGCAGACTAGTGTCATCCATGACATCGGCTACCAGCGGTACAAGGGACCGCGCCTCGGCCGGTGGTACGCCAACCGCTCCCTCTTCGAGCACAGCCTGCGCAGCGCGTTCGGCCTCGGCCGGGGCGCCAAGGCGAAGATCTTCCCCTGGCTCGTCATCGGCATCGTGCTGCTGTTCGCGGTGATCGCCATCGCCGTGCGCTCGATCACCGGGGACACGTTCATGACCTACCGGCAGTACGCCGGCAACCTGAGCTACCCGGTGATGCTGTTCCTGGCCATCGTCGCCCCGGAGCTGGTCTCCCGCGACCTGCGCGACCGGACCCTGCCGCTGTACTTCTCCCGTCCGCTCGCCCGGACCGACTACGCGCTGGCCAAGTACGCCGCGCTGGTCGCCGCCGTGCTCCTGCTGCTCGGCGTGCCGCAGCTGCTCATCTACCTCGGCGCCGTGTTCACCCGCACCGACGGCTTCCCCGGCGCCTGGGACGAGCTCGGCGACCTCGGCCCGGGCCTGGCCACCGCGCTCATCCGGGCCCTGGTGCTCGCCTCGGTGTCGCTGCTGATCGCCTCGCTCTCCGGCCGCCGGGCCTTCGCCGCCGCGTTCATCGTCGGCACCTTCCTCATCACCTCGCCGATCGTCGGCATCCTGAGCGTGCTCGGCAACGAGACCCTCAAGGCCCTGGCGTTCCTGGTCAACCCGATGACCCTCATGCTGGGGCTGGAGCAGTGGCTGTTCGGCCCGCCGGTTGCCGGTGAGGGGCTGCCGCTGGGCGGCTACGGCCCGGTCTACGGCGCCGGCGCCCTGGTCCTGCTCGGCGGCTCCGTCGGGCTCCTGCTGCTGCGTTACCGGAAGGTGGCCGCCTGACATGAGCACCGTCGAGCTGCAGCACGTTTCGCGGTGGTACGGCAACGTGGTCGCCGTCAACGACGTCACCATGACCCTGGGCCCGGGCGTCACCGGCCTGCTGGGCCCCAACGGCGCCGGAAAGACCACCCTCCTGCACATGATGTCCGGTTTCCTGGCCCCGTCGCGCGGCAGCCTGACCGTCGACGGCGCCCCGACCTGGCGCAACCCCGACGTCTACCGCACCCTCGGCCTGGTCAGCGAGCGCGAGTCGGTGCACGGCTTCCTCACCGGCAAGGAGTTCGTGCTCGCCAGCGCCAAGCTCTTCCGCCTGGCCAACCCGCAGGAGGCGGCCCGCCGGGCGCTCGCCCTGGTCGAGATGGAGCCGGCCCAGGACCGGCGGATCGACACCTACTCCAAGGGCATGCGCCAGCGCATCCGGGTCGCCGCCGCGCTCGTGCACGAGCCCAACGTCCTGCTGCTGGACGAGCCCTTCAACGGCATGGACCCGCGGCAGCGCTTCCACATGATGGACCTGCTGCACAAGATGGGCGACGACGGGCGCACCGTGCTGTTCTCCTCGCACATCCTGGAGGAGGTCGAGCAGGTCTCCGGCACCGTGCAGGTCATGGTGGCCGGCCGCCTGGCCGCGTCCGGCGACTTCCGCACCATCCGCCGCCTCATGACCAACCGGCCACACGTGTTCACCATCCACTCCAGCGACGACCGCCGCCTGGCCGTGGCCCTCATGGCCCAGGCCTCGGTGGCCGGCGTCGACATCGACGCGGCCGGCCTGCAGGTGCGCGCCTCCGACTACGGCACGTTCACCCGGGCCCTGCCGCGCATCGCCCTCGCCGAGGGTGTGCGGGTGCGCCGCCTCCTGCCGGCCGACGAGTCCCTGGAAAGCGTCTTCTCCTACCTGGTGGGTGCCCGATGAACGCCACGATCGCCATGATCACGACCCGCGGCCTGCTCGGCCGCCGCCGGATCTGGCTGCTCGTCCCGCTGCCCCTGCTCCTCATCGGCCTGGCCCTGCTCGTGCGTGCCTTCGGCCCGCCCCCGGCCGAGTGGGGCGAGCCCGTCATCGGCGGCCTCGGCATCACCGCCATCCTCCCCGTCATCGCCCTCATCGTCGGCACCGGCGTGCTCGGCTCCGAGGTCGACGACGGCACCATCACCCACATCCTGGCCAAGCCGCTGCCCCGCTCGGAGATCATCTTCACCAAGCTCGGCGTGGCCACCGGCATCACCGCCCTCTTTGCCGGCGTGCCGCTGTTCGTCGTCGGCCTGATCGCCGGCGAGCCCGCCCTGGCCTTCGCCCTCATCGTCGGGGCCGTGATCGGCGCCCTGGCCTACTGCTCGCTGTTTCTCATGATGAGCGTGCTGACCCGCCGCCCGGTGCTCGTGGGCCTGGCCTACGTCGTGCTGTGGGAGGGGGTGCTGGGCAACATCCTGACGGGCACGCAGAAGCTGTCCATCCAGCAGTACGTCCAGGCCATCGTCGACTACCTGGCCCCCACCGACCTGCTGCAGGGCCGCGTGTCCGTCCCGGTGAGCTTCGTGATGGCCGGCGTCTTCGTCGTCGCCTCGACCGCCTACGCCATCCAGCGCCTGCGCACCCTCTCGGTCGCCGGCGAGACGGGCTGAACCACCGGCCCACCAGGCCGGCCGGCCTGGTGGGCCCGCGGTCCGGGCGGTCAGGACATCCGGGGCAGGCCCAGGCGCAGGCAGGTGCGCTCGTCGCCCGGGAACACGGCGGCGATGCCGTTGGGCAGGGTGCAGGCGGTCAGCGGCGGGACCGGGTACTCGCGGCCGTCCTCGGCCGGGGGGTTCGGCTGCAGCTGGCCCGGCCGCAGGAGGCCGATGCGCCACAGCATCGCGCAGACCTCGACCGGTGACGGCGACGCCTGCGGGCGGCCGTCCGCGGCCTGGGCCTGGCCCGCCGTGGTACCGAAGAAGCTGCCGTCGCGCTCCTCCAGCGAGGCCACGGTGTAGCAGCGGACCTGGTCGGTGACCTCCGGGGTGGCCCACTGGCGGTAGGCGAGGGCGCCGGTGCTCAGGGCCAGGGCGGCGCCCAGGCCGGCGCCGAGCAGCAGCCGGGAGCGGCCGCGGGCGGGGGCGGCGGTCACGTGGTGCTCGATGCGCGCGGCGCGGGCGGCCAGGCGGTCCGGCGGGATCTCGCGCTCGCGGGGAAGGTCGAGCCGCATCAGGTGCTCCTCTCCAGGTCCAGCAGGTCCGGCCGCCGGCGCAGGCGCGCCTTGGCCCGGCCCAGCCGCGAGGCGACCGTCCCCTCGGGCACGCCCAGCGCGACGGCGGCCTGCTGGTAGCTCAGGCCCGACATGACGATCAGCGCGACCACGTCCTGCTCGTCGCGGCTCAGCCCGGACAGCGCGGCCAGGACGTGGCGCATCCGCCGCTCGTCGTCCAGGCGCTCGGCCACGTCCTCGGCGTGGTCGGCCTCGGCGGCGACCCCGGGCAGCCGGTACAGCGCGGTCGCGTAGCGGCGGGCGGCCCGCCGCTGGTTGCGGGTGACGTTGGTGGCGATGCCGAGCAGCCACGGCAGCAGCGAGCCGGCCGCGTCCGTCACGGCGGCCTCGCGGCGGCGCCAGGCCTCCAGGAAGACGATCGACGTGGCGTCCTCCGCGGCGCTCCACGAGGCGAGGCGGCGGAAGCAGTGGTTGTAGACCGGCCGGGAGTAGCGCCGGAAGAGCTCGCCGAACGCCGCTCGTCCCAGCAGGTCGAGGTCGGTCATACCTGTATGTGTCCGCAGCCCGGGGGCGCCATCCCGGAAACTTTGCCACCCGCGGGCGCGCAGTGGTTGGGTGTGAACGTGCATCGGGTGTACAGCGTGGTCGTGTTCATCATCCTGGCCTCGCTCGACAATGTGGCCATCGGCCTGGTGCCCCCGCTCTACTCGCCGATCAGCCGGTCGCTCGGGGTGGGGGAGGGGGCCCTCGGGGTGGTCACGGCGATCAGTTACCTCGTGACCGCGGTGGCCGCCGTCGCCTGGGCGTACGCCGGGGACCGCACCGACCGCAAGCCGGTGCTCATGATCGGCACGCTGCTGTGGGCGGCCGGGACGTGGGCGACCGTGCTGGCCAGCGGCTACTGGGGCTTCCTCGCCGCCCAGCTGCTGGCCGCGCTCGGGCTCGGGGCGGTCGGGTCGGTTGGGTTCTCGGTGGTCAGCGACCTCATCTCGCCCCGGCGGCGCGGGCTGGTGATGAGCCTCTGGGGGCTGTCGCAGGGCGTCGGCACCCTCGCCGGGGTGCTGGTGGCCAGCCAGCTCGGCGGCCGCGACTGGAGGACCCCGTTCTACGTGCTCGCCGGGCTCGGGGTGGTGGCCGGCGTCGCGTACTTCACCACCGCCGACATCCGCCGCGGCCAGAGCGAGCCGGACCTCGCCGCGGTGTTCGCGGCGGGCGAGGAGTACGAGCACCGGATCTCCCGGGACGACCTGCCGAAGATCGCCGCCCGGCGGACCAACGTGTGGCTGGTCATGCAGGGGCTCACCGCCCAGGCGGCGTTCGGCTCGCTGGTCTGGCTGCCGCGGCTGTTCCAGGCCAAGGCGCAGGCCCAGGGCTACGACGAGCAGAGCGCGATCGCGATCGGCGGCGTGCTGGCCACGCTGTTCCAGCTCGGCGGGGTGCTGTCGATCGTCGGCGGGCTGCTCGGGGACCGCTGGCAGCGGCGCGACCTCGGCGGGCGGGCCAAGGTGGCGGCGATCGGCATCCTGGCCGGCGTCCCGCTGTACGTCGTGCTCTTCTTCGCCCCGCTGACCCTCCCGCCGCCGTCGGGCAGGCCGGCCGCCGCGCTGGTGCTCGGCTCCCTGTTCACCTCGCCCGGGCTGCTCGGGGCGTTCCTGCTGGCCCTCGTCGCGCTGGCGCTCACCTCGGCGAACTCCCCGAACTGGTTCGCGCTCATCGCCGACGTCAACCCGCCGGAGCACCGCGGCACGGTGTACTCGATGGGCAACCTCGTCAACGGGGTCGGCCGGGCCGCCGGCAACGGGGTCGTCGGGGCGGTGTTCGCGGCCCTCGCGCGCAGCTTCCCGCCGCCGGCCAACCTGGCCATCGGGCTCGCCGCGTTCCAGGTGTTCTTCATCCCGACCGGGGTCATGTACTGGCTCGCCGCCCGCACCGCCCCCGCCGACATCGCGGCGGTGCACGCCCTGCTGCGGGCGCGCGCCGCCGCGGAGACCCCGGCGGAGCTTACGAGCCGAACGCCATCTGATGGCTCGGCGCCGTGAAGTCCTCGACCTTCAGCCCGTTCATCGCCGCCTTGAGCGTGTCGGCGACCGCGGTGTTCACCACCGGGTGCGACATGACCTTGTTGGTCTGCGGGTTGTCCGGGTCGGTGAGGATCCCGGCCACCGCCAGCTGCGGGGTCATCGCGATGAACGTGGCGCTCCTGCCGCTGTCGGTGGTGCCGGTCTTGCCGGCGACCGGGCGGCCCACCTGGTCGCGCACGCCGGTCGCCGTGCCGCTGCCGGGGCAGGCGTTGTACGCGGACTGGTCGCCGACCGGGCAGCGGGCCATGTCCACGGCGGCGCGGGCGATGTCCGGCGCGACCACCTGGCGGCACCGCGGCTGCCCGGCGTCGACCTTGTTGCCGTGCAGGTCGTGGATCTCGACCACCGGGGTCGGCGCGCAGTAGACACCGTCGGCGTCCAGCGCCGCGTACGCCCCGGCGAGGTCCAGCGGGGTGGTGTCCGTCACGCCGAGCGTGAACGCGCCCCACGTCTTGGCGTTCTTGGCGTAGCCGGCGTCCTGCGGCGAGCGGAACTGGATGCCGAGCCGCTTGGCCACGTCGACCACGTGGTCCGCGCCGACGCGCTGCTCCAGCGGCACGAAGTAGGTGTTGAGCGACATGCCGAAGCCCTGCCACATGTTGAACGTGCCGGTCGGGTCGCCGGTGGAGTTCTTCGGGCAGTAGTGCGGGCCGTTGCAGGCGGCCGGGCTCTCGGCGTTGAGCGGGTAGTCGGAGACGAACTGCGCCTGCACGTCCTCGGTGTGCGCCAGCGGCAGCCCGGCCTCCATCGCCGCCACCGCCGTGAAGATCTTGAAGGTGGAGCCGCCCTGGTACCCCGGCACGTCCGGCCCGCCGGTGATGAGCGGCACGGTCGTGTTGGGGTAGTTGCCCTTCTGCCCCTTCCGGGCGGGGCTGGTGCTCGCCCCGTTGTGCGTCTGGTCGTTGCTGAAGTTGCGGTTGGTCGCGAGCGCCTGCACCCGCCCGGTGCCGGGCTCCACCGCGGCGATCATGACCGCCTCCGGGTTGCCCATCCCGATCTTCTCGCCGCCGAGCCCCGGCTGGTCCTGGGCGTACTTGAACGCCGCCGCCTGCGTCTGGACGTTGAGCGACGAGACGATCGTGTACCCGCCGGAGCGCAGCCGGTTCTCCCGCTCGAACGCGTCGGCCCCGAACGCCGGCTGCTCCAGCCACCAGCGCCGCAGGTAGTCGCAGAGGAAGCCGGCGCCGAGTTCGGGCCGCTGCACCGACGCGCACCCCTCGGGCGTGCGCTGCCCGACGATGGTGAGCTTCTCCGCCTTGGCCTGGTCCCGCTGCTGGGCCGTGATGTAGTGCATGCTCACCATCTGGTCCAGCACGTACGTCTGCCGGCCGAGCGCCTTGGGCAGCCCGTCCGGCGTGGCGGGGTCGTTGGTGGAGGGCGCCTTGACCAGCCCGGCCAGCAGCGCCGACTCGCCCAGCGTGAGATCCTTCGGCGCCTTGCCGAAGTAGACCTGCGATGCCGCGTAGACGCCGTAGGCGCCGTGGCCGAAGGCCGAGATGTTGAGGTACCGCTCCAGGATCTGCTGCTTGGTGAGCTTCTTCTCCAGCGCCATGGCCAGCTTCATCTCGCGCAGCTTGCGCCCGGTCGTCTTGGAGGTCGCGTCGAGCACGTCCTGCGGCGACTGCGCCGAGTAGGCGGTCGCCTGCCGCACGTACTGCATGGTCAGCGTCGAGGCACCCTGCTGGTCCCCGCCGTTCTCGTTGTTGACGAACGCCCGCGCCACGCCCTTGAGGTCAACCCCCTGGTGCTCGTAGAACCGCGTGTCCTCGGCCGCCACGATCGCCTGCGTCACGAACGTCGACATGTCGGCGATCGGCACGTCGCGGCGGTTCTCGTCGTACATCATGGCGAGCAGCGTCGCGCCGTCGCTGGCGTAGATGTAGGAGATCTGCGGTGAGGGCAGCACGTCGAGGTCGGTCGGGAGATCTTCGAAGGTATCGGCCCCGCTCTTGGCGGCCAGCCCAGGGAACACGGCGGCGGCCACCACCACCCCGGCGAACAGTCCACAGAGCAACAGCGATGCGAGGGCCTTGACGGCTACATGTCGACGCGGGCGCACTCTATTAGGCGTACCCGAGCGTGGCCGCGGTGGCACGTGAAAAATGACACCGAGCCCGATGACAACCGATATGCCGGTTCACGTCAACCCCGCTGCTCTCTGAAGACCCACAGCCGGTAACCGACGTAGTTGCCGCCCGACGCCACGGCCAGCGTGATGAGCTTGGCGACGATGAAGTGGAGGCCGAGCTCGTTGAGGGCCCACACCGACAACGTGGTGAACGCCCAGTTGCCGCCCGCGAGGATGGTGTAGCGGACC
The DNA here is from genome assembly GCF_040682015.1 of Dactylosporangium sp. NPDC051485. Classification (NCBI taxonomy): domain Bacteria; kingdom Bacillati; phylum Actinomycetota; class Actinomycetes; order Micromonosporales; family Micromonosporaceae; genus Dactylosporangium; species Dactylosporangium sp. NPDC051485. The sequence goes on along the minus strand of NZ_JBFAZW010000033.1, from coordinate 17,568 downwards.
AGCTGGCGGGTCGTGAAGCCGTGGCTGCTGAACGACCAGAACTTGTTGAGCGCGAAGTTGGCGAAGAACGCGGCCATAACGGACAACAGCGTCGCCGGGGGTAGCGCAAGGTGCAGCATCGTGTGCAGCACCCACAGCAGGGCGGTGTCCAGCGCCGCGCTGAGGCCTCCCGTGGCCAGGAACCGCAGCAGGCTGTTGTTCAGTGCCCGGCGACCAAGGCTCACTGACCTCGATCTGGCCGGCACGGCCACGTTGTCGCTCACGGGCGCGGAGTCTAGTCGGCCCATCGGCCCCTGCGCACGCCTGGATGCTGGACGGCGGGTAAGCGGGAGGTAAAGGCAGCTTTTCGGATGGTGCTTACCCCTCGCCCCTCGATTACTCTCACGGCGTGCCCAGGCTCCGCACTCGCCCACGGTTCAGCAGCCGCACCCTGCTGGCCCTGTTCTTCGTCGGCTACTTCGCCGTGGCTGCGGGCTGGGCTCTCGCCACACCCTACAACGGTGCCGCCGACGAGCTGCCCCACGTGGTCCGGGCGGCCGGCGTGGTGCGCGGCCAGATCGCGCCCGCGCCCGTCGACGCGGTCTCCGGCACCGGCGCCTACCAGACCGTGCCCAAGAGCCTCGTGCGGCCCAAGTGCTGGCAGCAGCAGCCGACCGTGCCGGCGTCGTGCGACCACTTCAACCACGACGACCGCACCCCGGTGCGCACGCCGACCACCGCCGGGCGGTACAACCCGGCGTACTATGCGGTCGTCGGCCTGCCGCTGCTGATCTGGCCGTCGATGAAGGGGCTCCTGCTGGCCCGGCTCATCGACGCCGCGCTGGTGGCCGGCCTGCTGACGCTTGCGTTCTCGGCGGTCCTGCGCTGGTTCACCAACCGGGCCGGGGTGGCCGCGATCGTCCTGATGACCACGCCCACCGTGCTGAGCCTCGCCGGGGCCGTCAATCCGTCGTCGGTCGAGATGGCGGCCGGCATCCTGCTGTTCGCCGCGCTGATACCGCTCGCGCACGGCAAGCTGGCCGCCGAGCCGCGGATGGTCCACTACGCCGGCGTCGCGTCGCTCGTGCTGCTGACCGTCCGGGCGGCCGGACCGCTGTGGCTCGCCGCGGGCGCCTTCGCGCTGCTGGTCCCGAACCGCTGGGCCCATATCCGCGCGTTGCTGCGGATGCGCACGATGCAGATATGGCTCGGCGTGCTGGCCGCGGCCGGTGTGGCGTCGCTGGCGTGGACGCTGGCCATGCGGACGCTGTCGCTGATGTACATCGACCCGCAGAGCCCGCCGTTCACGTACAAGCAGGCGCTCGAGGTCGTGGTGCTGCAGCAGTGGGGCACCTACCTGCAGCAGATGGTGGCGGCCGTGTCGTGGCTGGACGTGCCGATCCCGACGTACGTCTTCGCCGTGTGGCTCGTCGCGCTGGGCGGCCTGCTGATGCCCGCGCTCGTCGTCGGGCCGGTCCGGGACCGGTACCGCATCGTGATCATGGTCGTCATCGCCTGGACCGTCCCGACGATCACCGACCCGGTCAACGCCAACCTGCACGGGTTCCCCACCCAGGGCCGGTACCTGCTGCCCCTGTTCGTCGGGGCCCCGCTGCTGGCGGCGGAGATCCTGGGCCGCGAGGGCGTGCTGACCGCCGCGCGCAGCCGGACGATGGCCGGCTGGATCGCCTTCGTCGTGATGCCGGTCGTGCACCTGACGGTCCTCGCCGCCACGATGGTCCGCTGGCAGTCGGGCATCGCGCCCGACCCGATGCGGCCGCACTTCAACCCCTTCAACGGGGTCTGGCATCCGCAGGCCGGCTCCGTCGTGCCGTTCGTCGCCGTGGTGCTCGGCCTGGTCGCGATCGCGCTGGCGAGCTGGGTCGCGACGAGCCCCTCCGGGACCCGGGGGAACGCCGCCGACGAGACGGTCGAGCTGCCGGCGTTCCACTCGTCCCTGAGCGTGGCCTGAATCCCGCGGAACGAACCTGAATCCCACGGAACGAAGAAGGGCCGCGGCTTCGCGCCGCGGCCCTTCTGTCGTTTCCGGCCGGATTACCGGCTGGCCTGCACGCCCTTGGCGTTGAGGCCCGGGGCCTTGTCCTGCTTGGCGGCCAGGCTGTTGGCCTTCGGCGCCGTTGCCGCGAGCGACTTGGCCTGGGCCTTCGGCTGCAGCGAGTTCTCCGGCGTGGTCTCGCTGGTGGTGTAGTGCCCCGGCAGCGAGAAGGCGTTGCCGAGCTGCGGGACGAGGTTGGGCGACAGGGCGTTGGGACCGCCGATGAGCACCACGTCGACCACGCCCGCCGAGTTGGCGGACAGGTAGTCCGAGACCTGGTGGTCCAGGCTGTTCGGGAGCGTGAGCAGCAGCGGCCCGTAGTTCCCGCCGATCATCGCACCGCCGGTGAGGGCGTCGTACCACGACGTCATCGTGGCGATGCCGACCGTGCGCGGCGAGCCGAAGAAGAACTCCGCGATGAGCTGCGCGGTGTCCTGCGCGAACTGGCCGATGATCGGCCAGTAGTGGATCTCGTCGGGCCAGTTCGGCAGCTGCCCGCGCATGTAGCCGCCGATCACGGCCCGGTCGCCGGGGCCACCCGCGGTGACGATGTCGACCTGGTCCGGGTTGAACCGGTTGAGGTACGCCGCCGTCTCGGCCGGCAGGGTGTCGCCGGCGGTCAGCACGATGACGGTGCCCGGGTTGGCGCCCGCCGCCGCGCCCGCGGCGAGGGCGTCGTAGTAGTTCAGCGCGGTGGACACGATGATGGTGTCGGGCGTGGTGGTGATCGCGTTGGCGACGGCGATCGCCGTGTCGAAGAGGCTGTTGCCGGCGACGCGGTGGGTGGTGAACCCGATGCTCTGCAGCCGGCTCTCGATCGGCGTGGGGATGGCGTTCGGGCCGCCGAGCAGGTAGACGTCGCCGGAGGTGCCCAGCACGCGCTTGATCTCGGCCTCGACGCTGGCCGGCAGGCCGTCGCGGGGCGTGATGAGCAGCGGGGCCTGCTTGTTGACGGCGAGCGCCGAGCCGGACAGGGCGTCGTAGTACACGTCGTTGCGGGACAGCACGACGGCCTTGGCCTGCGTCCGCGCCTTCTCCGCGAGCCCGTGGTTGGCGAAGTTGTACCGCGACGTCGCGATCGCGGTGTCCAGGGCCGTCTGGCCCCACACCCGCTCGACCAGGCCCGGCTTGATCGGCTGCCACGCCGGGTTGGCGCCGGTGGCGACCACGGGCGCGACGGCCTTGCTCGCCACGACGATCTTCTTGATGCCGGTGGCGCTGCCGTTGCTGGCGGCGCTGGCGAACAGGATCGACGCGCCGTCCGGCGACCACTTCGGCTGGACGTTCCACGCGCCGGCCTCCGCCTCGGTGGTCAGCTGGACGGGGTTGGAGCCGTCGCTGCCGGCCAGCCACAGCTGGGCCTTGCCGTTCGCGCTGTCGCTGCGGACGAAGACGACCTGCGAGCCGTCGGGCGAGATGTCCGGGTCCCAGCCGTTGGTGATGATCTGCTGGGGCCCGTTCTGGTTGTCGAAGCGGACGATCGCGCGGGTGTCGACGTTGCCGCCCTGGTCCCAGAAGATCGTGCCGTCCACGGACACCGTCGGCCGGTCGATCGAGCCGCCACCGTAGAGCGGCACCGAGTCGCCCCAGTTGGCGCCGGTGCCGGCGTAGCGCAGGCCGCTGTCGCTGCTGAAGAGGACGAAGCGACCGTCCTGGCTCACCGTGACGTCCCGCACGTACACGCTCGGCTTCGCCAGCAGTCGCAGCCAGCCCGAGCCGTCGGCGCGCACGGAGTTCAGCTGGACGCCGCTGGCGTAGAAGTACCGGCTGCCGTCCGGCGCCCATTCACCGCTGCCGGTGACGCCATTGGCGAGCACGCGCGCGTTGGCCCCGTTCGAGTCCGCGATGTAGACGGTGCCGCCGACGCTGTATGTGATGCGGCCCGGGTCACCGGGGACGGTGGCGGAGGCGGCCTGCTCGGTCGCCGACATGATCAGCGGCGCGGCGGCGGTCGTCGCCGCGGTGGCGGCCGCGGCCCGGAGCACAGAGCGCCGGGTGAAAGTGGATGACAACGCGTTTTCCTCCCCGAGAAGGTGGTGAACCCCGGGCTGCGGCGGCGGGTGATGCGGCCGCGCCGAAGGCAAGCCGCAGTGTAAGACGAGTCGTGCCCGCTCATGTGCCCCGAAACGTGCCGCATCGCGGGGCGGGACCGCGCGGCGGTCGGTCCGGATTGTTCGGTATGCGATCGATTGCCGGAAATACCGGGCCGTCCGGCCCGCGAATTTTGAGGCGCCGCTTTGGTCCAAGCGTGTCAATGCGGTGACATTCCGTATGTGAGCCTGGCAAATGCCCAGGTGGCGCCCCATGTCGGCGGGTGATCCCGAAAATTTGCTGCGCATTAAGCCGGGACCCGGAAAATTGTCCGAACGGTGGAGGTCGCTCCGGCTGTCAGCGGCCGGGCGGTGAACGGCGGCGCCTACGATGCGTGCGCCGCCGCTCGCCCTGGGTGTCGGCTACAGGGTGCGGAGGTGGAAGCCTCCATCGACGTCGATAACTTGCCCGGTGGAGAAGGGCAGCAGGTCCGTGGCGATCGCCACCACCGCCCGGCCCACGTCGTCGGGGGTGCCCCAGCGGCGGATCGGGGTCACGCCGTCGGTGAGGATCAGCCGGTCGTACTTCTCCCGCACCCCGCCCGTCATGTCGGTCTCGATGATGCCCGGGCGCACCTCGTAGACGTTGATGCCGTGCTCGGCCAGGCGCGCGGCGTACAGCTTCGTGAGCATCGACAGCCCGGCCTTCGTGATGCAGTAGTCGCCGCGGTTCACGCTGGCCGTGTAGGCGCTCATCGACGAGATGGTCACGATCCGGCCCCGCGTGCCGGCGGCGATCATGCGGTTGGCGACCAGCTGGGTCAGGAAGTACGGGCCCTTGAGGTTGATGCCGACGAGGCGGTCGAACGACTCCTCGCCGGCCTCGAGGATGTCGGCGCGCACCGCCGGGGCCACGCCGGCGTTGTTGACGAGCAGGTCGATGTCGCCGAAGGCCCGGTAGGACTCCTCGACGAGCCGGGCGCGGTCCTCGCGCAGCGCGAGATCTCCCTGTACCACCGCGGCCCTTGCTCCTCGCTTCGCCACCTCCGCGGCGACCTCCTGCGCGGCCGCCGCGTTGCTCGCGTAGTTCACGACGACGTCGAAGCCCGAGCTGGCCAGGCAGAGGGCGATGCCGCGGCCGATACCCCGGGAAGCGCCCGTCACGAGGGCCGCGCTCATGCGACACCGCCGAAGAAGGTGTAGTACGGGCCGTCGTCCAGGCGCAGCAGGTACACGCCGAGTTCCCGCAGGTGGTAGTCGCCCCACATGCTCGACTCCCCGTTCGGCACCGACTGCCCGGCGTGCACCTGGTCCCAGCCGTTCGGCCGGTGGTACACCGAGTGCAGCAACAACCCCTGATGCCCGGGGTCGGCGGCGAGGTACGGCTCGTCCAGCAGCGTCCGGGCCACCGTGAGTCCCGCCTGGACATACCGGGCGTCCCCGGTACACCGCCCCAGCCGCAGCAGGCCCTGGGCCGCGATCGCCGCCGCGCTCGAGTCGACCGGCTCGTGGGCGTTGTACGGGTCGGCCGGCGCCGACAGGTCCAGGTGCGCCAGGCCCGGGGCGCCGGTGTCCCAGTAGGGCACCCCGTCGGCCGCGGCCGCGTGCTCGATGTAGAAGTCGCAGGTGGCGCGGGCCGCGTCGGCGAACACCGGGTCCTCGTGGAACTCCAGCAGTTCGGCGAAGCCGAGCATCGCCCACGCCAGGCCCCGGGTCCAGGTGGAGAACGGGGAGTACCCCTGCTGCGTGCCCGGCGCCCGGAAGCGCCCGTCGTTGACGTTGAACAGGGCCTCATGAGCCGTCCGGCCGCGCACGTCGTAGGCGTCCCGGCCGGTGCCGGGGTAGACGTTGTACCGCGCGGTGTTGTGCGCGTGCTGCGTGAGCCGTTCGAGGAGGTCGATGCGCTCGTCGTGCTCGCCCATGAGCGGGTGGCCGAGGGCGTGGGCGAGCGCGAGCGAGCGGCACGAGCGGATGGTGTCGACGAACAGCGACTGCGGGCCGTTGAACGAGTAGATGTAGCCGGTGCCGTCCTCGGTGCGGGTCCAGCGGGCGGCCTGCACGGCGCCGGAGACCTTCAGGGCGAGGGTGGTGGCGGCGACGTCCCGCTCGTCGGTGCGGCCCTCGCGGGCCAGGCGCAGCAGGGCGCCGTACGTGCTGACGTTGTTGAACCCGTGGTCGTGCACGCCGACGTGGCTGACGTGCGGGGCCATCAGCCGCGCGGTCTGCTCCCGGCCGAGGTCGAGGAAGCGCTCCTCGCCGGTGGCGTCGAACTGCAGCAGGGCCGCGCCGACCTGGAAGCCCTGCGTCCACTCGGTCCAGCCGCGCGCGGTGTAGCGCCCGTCGACGGTGAACACGGGGGAGCCGTCCGTGACGTGCAGCCCCAGGATCTTGCCGGCGGACAGCGCGAACATGCGCTGCACCGCGGGGCGCAACGCCTTCGCCGTGAGACCCTCGTCGATCCTCAACATGACCGGATGGTACCGAGGAAAGCCCTTTCCTGGAACCCTGGCCCGACGGCGGGGACGCGGCGAGCGCGTGGGAGGATGTCCGCGATGGACGACATGGCGGTGGAGGGCGTCGCCGAGCGCTGGGTCGCGGCCTGGACCGCGGGGCGCACGAGCGACCTGTTCCGGCTGATGGCCGCCGCCCCGGCGATCGAGTCCAACCTCGACCCCGACGGCGACTTCGTCGAGCTCATGACCGGCTACGCGGCCGCCGTGGAGGGCATCGCCGTGTTCGCCCGCACCGTCGTCGAGCGCCGGGTCGCCCTCGTCTACGACTGCACGCTGCGCGGCGAGACGTTCCGCCTGGCGGAGTTCCTCACGGTCAGCGAGGCCGGCCTCATCACCGGGATCCGCCGCGTCTACGACCTCGACGCGATCGAGCGGCTCATGCCGCACCTGCTGCTGGAGGCATGAAAAGGGCCCCCCGAGCGGGAGGCCCCTCTCCTTACGGCGGGTCAGCCGGTCATCGCCGCGGCGGCGACGAAGGTGTAACCCAGGCCCTGGATGCCCTCGACCGTCTGCCGCAGGTACGAGGTGCCCAGGTACGGGTGGTAGAAGAAGCTCGCCACCCCGTCGCGCACCGCCAGGTTGGCCTTGGCGTTGGCGACCAGGTCGGCCGGCAGCACCGCCGGGTGCTGGTTGAACGGCTCCGGCTCGATGTTGCCGATGTTCTCCGGGATCACCGTCGAGCCGTAGACGTCGCGGACGGTGTACGGGAAGAACTGGCCGACCATGTGGGCGACGCTGTTGTCGACCGCGGCGCCGGACAGCACGCCCGGGAAGTACAGGCCCCGGTCGTAGCGGACGCCGAACAGCGTGTTGAAGGTCTTGTAGTCCAGCGCGCTGGCCGCGTAGTGCGGCGGCTCGAAGATGGTCGGCTGCGACAGGCCGGCCTGCTGCCAGTCGGTGCGGGAGGCGGTGACCCGGGCGGTCACGCCGGCCGCCGAGTCGTTGCGCACCGGGCCGTCGTAGATCACGGCGTCGCCCGCGTCCACGTGGGCCCGGAAGAACTCGAAGTCGTTGGCGCTCACGCCGTCGTAGGGGTTGTTCAGGCTGTCGAGCTGGTGCGTGTAGCCGTGCATGAGCAGCGTGCCGCCCTTGCTCTGCATGTACTTCAGGGCGCTGACCACCAGTGGCCGCTGGCGCAGCGTGTAGTCCTCGGCCTTGCCATGGTTGTTGACGCCCTTCGGGTCGCGGTAGCGGCTGTAGACGGCGACGGTGAACGGGACCTTCCGGCTCGACAGGTAGTCGGCGATCGCCCGCAGCTGCGCCGGGTCCGCGTCCGGGCCGACGTCCTCGATGCGCACCAGGGCGCGGTGGCGGGCCGCGGTCCGCGGGGCCAGGGCGTCGTAGAGCAGGTCGGCGAAGGCGAGGTACCGGTCGTTGGACGTGATGTAGGAGAACGGCAGCTCGCCGATGTAGGTGAGGTTGCCCGACCGCACGCCCCAGGGGAACTTCGAGCCGTCCGGGCGCACCGCGTCGGCCACGCTGACCGCCTTGGCGGTGTCGTAGATGACGGTGTCCATGATGCCGGCGTTGTTGCGGGTGTCGCGGGTCAGCGCGGTGCCCTTGTAGTCGACCTTGGCCACCGCGGAGGTGTCGAAGCCCTTCCAGGTGTACCCGTACCGGCTCGCGAAGTCCGCGGAGCGCGCGGTCAGCTGCCAGATGTTGTCGTACAGCCACAGCACCGGCTTCGTGGTGCCCAGCACGTCGTCGAGGAACGCGGCCGGGATCGGCTCGTCGTAGGTCGAGCCGACGTAGACCACGGCGCTGTACTTCGACAGCTCCCCGGCGGTGTAGCTGTCCACCGGGTGCGCGGTCCACGCCCCGAAGTGCGAGACCAGGTTCGTGGCCATCATCGCGTAGTCCTCACCGAGCCACGAGTAGGCGCCGGTGCTGTCGTACAGGACCAGCGTCTTCGTCGAGGCGCTGGAGCCGGGGGCGCCGGCGCCGGAGGCCACCTTGGCGGTGCTCGCCGCCGCGGCGGGTGCGGCGACGCCGAGCACCGCGGCGAGCACGAGGGCGATCAGAGCTGACAACTTGCGCATGGAACAGCACACCAATCAGACGAGCGAGGCGGACGTCGGCATGGGGGAGGGGAGCTGGGCGAGGCCGAGCATGGCGGCGACGGCCTGCTCGGTGCGCTGGGAGGCGAGGCCGTCGCCGTACGGGTTGCCGGAGGCGGTCATCGACAGCCGCAGCATCGGGTCGTCGAGCAGCCTGGCCGCCTCGGCGACGATGCGGTCCTCGTCGGTGCCGACCAGCCTGGCGCAGCCGGCGTGCAGCGACTCGACCCGCTCGGTGACCTCGCGCAGCACCAGCGCGGGCACCTTGAACGACGGGGCCTCCTCCTGGATGCCGCCCGAGTCGGTCAGCGCCAGGTAGGCGTGCGAGAGCAGGCGGGCCAGGGCCGGGTACGGCAGCGGGTCGGTGACCGTGACCCGCGGTACGCCCGCCAGGCCCCGCTCGACCTGGGCGCGCACCGCCGGGTTGGCGTGGGCCGGCAGCACGACCCGGATGTCCGGGTACGCCTCGACCAGCCGGCGTACGGCCCGCAGGACGCGCTCCAGCGGCTCGCCCCACGACTCGCGGCGGTGCGCGGTCACCAGGACCAGCCGGGCCCTGCCGTGCTCGGCGGCGTCGACCGCGGCGGCCACGCCGGCGTCGTCGAACGGCAGCTCCTTGGCCGCGATCTCCAGCGCCGCGTCGACGACGGTGTTGCCGGTGATGAGCACGTTGGACGGGTTCACGCTCTCGTCGAGCAGGTTCGTCGCGGCGAGCGCGGTCGGCGCGAGGTGCAGCGCGGCGAGCTGGCCGACCAGCTTGCGGTTGGCCTCCTCCGGGAACGGCGAGTCCAGGTCGCCGGAGCGCAGGCCGGCCTCGAGGTGCACGACCGGGATGCGCCGCCAGAACGCGGCCATCGCCCCGGCCAGGGTCGTCGTGGTGTCGCCCTGCACGATGACGGCGGCCGGCTCGCGGGCCTCGAGCACCGCGTCCAGCTGCTTGATCATCTCGGTGAGCAGCTCGGGCTGGCTGCCGGTCACCCGCTGCAGTGGCAGGGTCACGTCGGCCTCGGCGCCGAACGCCGCCAGGGCCTGGGTGACCATGGCCGGGTGCTGGCCGCTCGCGACGAGGACGGGGGTCAGGCGCCCGGCGGCGCGCATGGCGGCCGCGACGGGGGCGAGCTTGATGGCCTCGGGGCGGGTGCCGGCGATGAGGAAGACTTCAGGAAGCATGTTGCGTCACCTTGACGATCACGCCGCATCCGTGCGGAATTTATCCTGGTTGGTGCGTCTTGTTTGGTGCGTCTTGTGTCGGGCGTCTTGCCGGGCGGGCTACGCCGCGGCCGGCTCTTCGGCGAGCCGCTCGGTCTTGGCCCAGGTCTGCCGGCGGCTGATCTGGCGGCCGATCGCCCGCCAGGTGGCCACCAGGCCCAGGATCAGGAAGAAGGGGTACGCCAGCGCCGCCTTGAGCAGCGTCGGGCCGGTCTCGTCGCGCAGCTGGATGCGGTGCACTGCCGCCCAGGCCAGGCCCGGCGCGGTCATGCCGACCGCCCAGAAGACCACGACCTTGCCCAGCTCCGGCCAGGAGTGGATCACGAACGGCTCGCCGTGGCCGGGCAGGAGCCGCCACGTCGCGTACGCCCACACGCCCAGCACCGCCGCGGTGCCGAACGCGTTCAGCCACGGCGCGAGCAGGTAGTACAGCATCTCCAGCAGCGCGTGGTTGCGGATGCGCCGCGAGGCGATGAGCCGCGGCACGTAGGCGACGCACTGCAGGTTGCCCTGGGCCCAGCGGGTGCGCTGGCGGACCAGCCGCCGCACGTCGACCAGGCCCTGCTGCTTGACGTGCGCCAGGGAGGTGTAGCGGATCCGCTCGCCGCCCAGGTGCATGCGCAGCCCCAGCTCCAGGTCCTCGACCAGGCAGTGCGACCAGGGCGCGTCGCCCAGCCGCATGAGCGAGGCGAGCCGGGCGAACTGCCCGTTGCCGCCCAGCCCGACCGTGCCCGCCGCGTCGCGCAGCAGCTGGCTGGCGTTGGCGATGGCGGCGAACTCGAGGTCCTGCACGGCGCCCAGCGCCCGGTCGCGGTTGTGGATGCGCACCCGGACCTGCACCGCGCCGACCTCGGGGTCGCGCATCAGCCGCGAGACCTCGCACAGCAGGTTGCCGCTGCCCCGGCCGTCGCCGTCGATGACGCCGACCGCGACGCGCTGCGGGTCCTCGCCGCCCGCCAGGGAGAGGTCCCGGATGGCCCGGAAGGCCGCGTTGAGCGCCTCGCCCTTGCCCTTGCGGGCGTTGGGGAAGTCGCGGCGCAGCACCGTCAGGCCCGGGTGATCGATGGCGGCCAGCACGTCCGGGGTGCCGTCGTCCGATCCGTCATCGACCACCAGGACTCTGGTGCGGGTGCCCTCCGGCCCGGCCAGCGCCAGTGCCGCGGCGACCGTGCGGCCCACCACCCGCTCCTCGTTGAGTGCGGGGACGACGATCCAGAAGGTCAGTGGCTCCTCGCCGTTCGGCGCGATGGCGTCGTGCCGCCGGCGGCGGCCCGCGGTGGCCGCGTCCCTGGCTGAGAACGCGACCAGGGCCAGGTTGTACGCCGGCCACAGCGTCAGCAGCGCGAAACCGACCAGGAGGATCGCCGTCATGGACGTCAGGCGGCGTTGCGGTTGAAGCGGGAGGCCCGCACCATCAGGAAGCCGGTGACGACGAGCGCGATGCCGGCGACGACGATGGCGAAGACCGGGCTTCCGGTGACTGGCAGCGATCCGGCGGCGGCCCCGCCCGTCACGACCACGCCGGTGACCTTCGTACCTGACATGACAGCTTCCCCTCGGCTCTTGCATTGGTGGTGCCGGTCGGCTCCTTGCCGGCAACCGTCCTGCACCTTGTCCGAGAAGCTTGTCTCGCCGCGGCGGCGATTACAACGGGTGATGGGGTCACCGGACGGAAGTCCGACCGAGCACCCGACAGAGCCTTTACGCAGGTAAAAGTCGGCAGTTACACACCGTGATTGAACGGTGTGCCGTAGCTCTCAGTGAAGACTCCTGGCCGTTTGCCAGTCGGTGGCGAGCTCGGCCCACAGCGCCAGCGCGACCGCGGCGCTGTCCGGCCGCTCGTCGGGCCGCTTGGCCATGCACTGGCGGCACAGCTCGGCCACGGACCGTGGCAGGCCCGGCGTGAGCACCACCGGCGTCGGGGCGGCCTGCAGCAGCCGGGCGCCGGGCGCGTGCGGGGAGCGGCCGGTGAGCATGTGGTACAGCAGCACGCCCAGCGCATACACGTCCCAGGCCGGCGCATGCTGGACCCGGACCGCCGAGGGGTGCGCGAAGGGCACCGCCAGCCCGAAGTCGATGATCTTCACCCCGGCCGTGGTGAGCATGACGTTGTCCGCGGTCAGGTCCCGGTGCGCGATGCCCCGCCGGTGCGCGACCGCGAGCAGCTCGGCGATCGAGGCGGCGATCTCCACCGCCCGCGGCCAGGGCAGCGGCCCCTCCGCCAGGCGGGTGGCCAGCGGCACCCCGTTGAGCAGCTCCATCGCGACCGCGGGGACGGACGCGCCCTCGGCCTCGATCTCGCCGTGCGCGAACACCTTCGGCACCGCCGGGTGCCGCATGCGCTGCATGAGGTGCGGCTCGCGGCGGGCCGCCAGGCAGGCGCGCGTGTTGCTGGCGAAGGCCGGGGCCAGGACCTTCAGCGCGGCCGGCCGGATCTCCTCGAGGTCGACGGCCTCGTAGACCAGCGACATCCCGCCCCGGGCGATCGGGCGGACCAGCAGGTAGCGCTCAAGCACCCTGCGGCCAACCTCGATCCCGGACACAAACGACGACTATTCCCTATTCGGGCCGCCCAGCGGTAGCCCCAGCGACGCTTGCCACAGCCCGTTCAGGCCGAATTGCAGGCGCTTTAAGCATGATCGAAACCCATAGTTGACATCGCGGTAACTCGTCGCTCAGGTCTTCCGCCGACGGCTTCTGCGCCCGCCTGCGCCACCCTGCTGGTTCCCCGGCGCTCTGGTTCCCTGGCTTCAGCCCCGCGTTTCGCCGGCTAGCCATTGTCGTTGCTGGCCTCCACCTCGTTCCGGCCGGCGCCTGTGGGGGCAAGGCGCGACGGCCAGTGGACTCGGCGCAGTGCGTGGCCTCGCCACGGGGTGGCACGAAACGCGGCGGCGGCGATCAGTGTCGACGCGGCCGCCAGTAACCAGGGCACGGGCGCGTTGGCGGGCTGGTCGGGCCAGTTCCACCAGCGGGCCGCACCGTCGTGGCCGTGACCGTAGTAGATCAAGGGGAACAGTGTGGAGACCGGCAGGACCCACGACAGCCGCCAGCCGAACGAGCGTCCTGAGACGACTGCGGCGCAGCCCCAGATCAGTGCGGACCTGGCGCCCGCACCGGCCGGTCCCGGCCCCGCCGTGGCCGCTTCCGCGGTCCACATGAGCGCGGCGGCGGCGAGTATCGCGGTGACGACGTGGGCGCGTTCGAAGCAGCGCAGCCGCATGCCGCCCATGCGTTCAAGGTTCTCCATCGTGCTGTACATGCTGGCGACAGCGAGAGCAGCGACAGCCGCCGGCAGTTCCTGCCGAAAGGGCACGACGGTGAATCCGGTGCCGGTGGCTGCTGGCATCGACAGGTTCCAAGCCCCGACCACCAGGTCGGAGGCCGCGATGAGCGCGGCGCCCGTCAGGGTCCCGACCAGCCGGTGCGCGCGGGCGTAGCGCAACCAGTCCGCTCGGCGCTCAAGCACAGGGCGTCTCCCGGATCGTCGTCAGCCGCTGCCGTACCCACTCGATCTGCTGCTGTTCGGGCGTGTCGATCAGCCGGCCGACAGCGGCGACATCGACGCCGGGTGGCCCGCCGTGCACGTCGGCGGGGCGCTGGGCACCGTTGATCCGTGCCTCCAGCCAAGTGTCGAGCTCGAAATAGGCGTGCGTACGACGGTCCTCGGCGGCTGCATCGGCAGCCGGACAGAAGGTGGTGATCGTCGCGTTGACGATCGAACCGACGAAGTTCGGCGAGATCGACCAGAGGCTGCCCTCGATGACCTCGAAGTCGTCGTCGCCGCGTCGCTCCTCGCGCAGCCCGCGCTCGAAGAACGTGCTCGGCACGACGAACATCCCCGGCGGCAACGTACGGATCCGGGCCAGCATCGCCTCGATCTCCGGCAGGTACTTGCGGTCCTCCGGCCACAGGCAGACGTTGGGGGTGCCGGTCGAGCACAACGGCCTCACCGCCACCCGTTGAACCCGCAGCGGATCCGCGACCGCGAGCGACTGCAGCGCCCACAACAACGTCGCCAGAGCGGTGCCACCGGCGAGTAGCTGCACCGGTCGCAGGTAGCCACCAGGCCGCGCCCTCGGCGCCAGCGTCGGCACGAGGACCGCGACCGCGGCGACGGCGAACGCGCAGGCAAGCCGCGCCTCAAGAGCCGACCGGGTGACCTGCAGCTGCGGACCGGCGGACAACACGCCGAAGGCGAACGACCGTGATTCCTGCAGCCAGCCGACGAGCAGGAAGCTGGCGATGGCGCTGATGACGGGCGGCCAGATCCGCGAGCGCGACCAGCGGCCGAACACATGGCCTGCCGCGGCACACCCGACGATGACGGCCAGCCCCAGGAGCAGGTAGCTCGGCCACAGGAAACCCGGGCCGGCCTGGCGGACCGTGACGGCCGCGGCGGCCACAATGCCGACGAGGTACGCGGCGGCGCCGTACGTCAGCGTCGCAGCGAACTGGACGAGCTCTGCCTGCCACATCGGACGGGCGGCCGCGCCGGTCTGATCGGTGAGGCCGCGACGGTTGATGCGCCCGGCCGTCCACGCGGCCGCACCGGCGAGTATCGGCCCTATGAACTGGGCCGGGATCTGCGCCGCGGCGCTCGCCTGCGGCCAGACACCGATCCAGTACCGGCTGCGCCCGAACAGCGCCGCGAGGTCCACGAGCAGCAGCAGCGGAAATACCCACCGCAGCGGTGACCTGCGCACCTCAATCCAGAAAATCCGGGTCATGCGCGCACCGCTTCCCCGGACAGCACGGTCATGTAGCCGCGTTCGATCGGGCTGTCACCGACGGCCGCGGGGTCCGCCGCCGAACTCAGCGCCTCCGGACCGCCGCGGAAGACGACGGCGCCGGCGTTCATGACAGCGACATCGTCACAGACCGCGGCCACGTCTTCCACGAGATGGGTGCTGAGCACCACCGCCCGGCCCGCCAATGACCGGATCAGCGCCCGGAACTCCAACCGCTGCGCAGGATCCAGGCCCACGGTCGGCTCATCGAGCAACAGCAGCCGAGGCTCGCCGACGATCGCGCTGGCAATACCGGCCCGGCGCAACATCCCGCCGGAGAGCGCCTTCATCAGCGCGTCTCGCCGATCCGCCAGCCCGACCGCCTCGATCGCATCGAGCGTACGCCGATGCGCATCCACCCGCCGCACCTCCCGCAACCACGCGGCATACCGCACGAAGTCGTACACCGTAAAGCCCGGGAAATACCCGAAGTCCTGCGGCAGATACCCGATGTTGCGCCGCGCACGCCGCGCAGTGCGCTCAGACCGGACACGCTCGCCGAGCACCGTCAGCGTGCCGCGCCGCGGCGGCAGCACGGTGGCGAGGGTACGCAGCAGCGTCGTCTTGCCCGCACCGTTCGGTCCCAGCAGACCCAGCACTCCCACACCGACGTCGAGATCCAGACCGGTCATGACACGGCGCTTGCCGTACCCCTGCACAAGCTGCGAGACACTTGCGACATTGTTCAACCCGGCGGCCTTTCCTCGACGACAGGCAGTTTGCGCGGAATCATTGAACGCGGTCGTACCCGGCCACGGAGAGCAAGCAGCCCATAACCCTTCACCTCACGGAGCGCGGCGCTCGACGCACGAACTCCAACGGCGTCGCACGGCGAGGGACTCGGCGAGCAGCCCGTCCGGAGCAAGAGACTCAGCGTTCTGGGGCGAGTCTGTGGCGCACCGCCCACAGCGCCGCCTCGGTACGCGACGCCGCCCCCGTCTTGCGCAACAGGTTCGACACGTGCACCGCCACGGTCCGGATCGAGATGCCGAGCGAGCTGGCGACCTGCTGGTTCGTCATGCCGGCGGCGAGGCAGCCGAGCACCTCGAGCTCCCGGGCGGTGAGGTCCCCGCCGGCCCGCAGGCTGTGCAGCAGCGTCTCCGCCTCGGCCAGCCGCCACCCGGGCCAGTGCGCGAGCAGGGCCACGGCCCGTTCCGCGTGCCGCCGGGCCTCGCCGGCCCGCCCGAGCCGTACCAGCGCGTGGGCGACCGCGGTGTGCACGGCGGCGTCCTCCGGCCGCCCGCCGGCGTTGTGCTCGTGCGACATGTCGGGCGCTGCGCGCCACGACATGTCGGATTTATCCCCCGGCAGGGGAAATTCGGGCATTCCCCGGCTGTGTATTCCCCGGCCCTGTATTCCCTGGCTCTGCATGCCCTGGCTGTGCATTAGCTGGCCCTGCATTCTCCGGCCCTGCGCTCCGCTCGCTGCACCACGTCCCTGGCCGCCGTCGTCGAGGGCCTCCGGCAGCAGGGCCACGGCCTCGGCGTCCCGCCCGGCGAAGACCGCGAGCAGCAGCCGCAGCCGCGCCGGCCGCTCGGCCACGTGCTCCTCGACCGTGGCCGCCGGCACCCCGCCGTGCAGGGCCCACCGCGCCGCCTCGGCCAGCCGCGCCGGGCCGCACCGCCCCACGCACTCCCGCAGCGCCTCGGCCGGGTCCGCCGGGTGCACCCCCCGCGCGGCCACGGCCACCCGCAGCACCCTGACCAGCCCCGAGTCCCGCCCCTCGGCGTCGGCCCGGGCCAGCATCCGCACCGCGAGCGGATCGTCCCCGCGCTCGAGGGCGAGCAGGCCGGCGTGGGCGATGAACCGTACCCGCTCGACCGGGTCCCCCTCGATCGGCAGCCGCGACCAGACCAGCGCCTCGGCCCGGGCGAGATCCCCGACCCGCACCGCGTGCGCGACGCCCAGGCTCGTGGTGCGCCCCGCGCAGAACTCCAGCCCGTAGCGCCCGATCGTCGTCATCGCCTCGTCGAACAGCCGCCACCCGAGCACGTCCCCGAGCCGCGGCAGGCTGACCGCCACCAGGGCGTGCACGGCCCGCCCGATCGCCACCGGATCGTGCTCCCGGCCCGCGATCTGCCGCGCGGCCCGCAGCAGCGCCACCCCTCGCTCGTGGCTGCCGGTCAGCGCGAGCGCGGTACCCAGGGTCACCGAGGCCCCGGCGATCCCCGCCCCGGCCCGCTCCGCCGCCGCCACCGCGGCCTCGGCCGGCGGCAGCGCCACCCGGGGCCCTTCCGTGCGCAGCACACGCTCCGCCTCCGCGACCCGCTGCCGGGCGCGCGACGCCGCCGAGCCCCCGGCCGCGGCGGCCCGGTCGAGCGACCGTCGATTCCCGGCCGCATCCCCGAGACACCACCGCACCGCCGCCAGCATCCGGTGCGCGTCGGCCACCTCGTCCGCGGCGCACACGTCCCGCTCGCCTTGCGGGCGGCCGGCGTCCCCTCCGGGCGGCCCGGGGACTTCGCCGGACAAGCCGAGCATTTCCGGAAGTCCGGGACTCCGCCCGATCGGCTCCGCGCCGGCGGTGGTCGGCTCCGGTGGGGTGCCGTGGCGGTGCGGGGCCTCGCGAAGTCCGGGGCCTGGCCCGATCGGCTCCCCGCCGGCGGTCGTGGGCTTCGGCGGGTCGTCGTGGCGCCGGGCGTTGGTCAGCTCCGCGCCGGCGGTGGTCGGCTCCGGCGGGGCGTCGTGGCGGTGCCGGGTTCCGTGAAGTCCGGCCGGCTCTGTGCTGGCGGCGGTCGGGTCCGGCTGGGCGTCGTAGCGGTGCGGGTCGTCGTGAGGTCCGTGGCTTTGGCCGGTCGGGTCCGGCGGGTCGTCGTGCGTGAGCGGGTCGTCGTGGCCGTGCCGGGCCTCGTTCAACCAGTCGGCGGCGTGGTCGGCGGCCAGGCCGAAGCGGGCGCTCACGAACGCGGCGGCGGCACCGGCGGCGGCCAGGGCCCG
>NZ_JBFAZW010000032.1:0-90988 GCF_040682015.1 Dactylosporangium sp. NPDC051485 | reverse complement strand
CTATCTCCGCCACCTGCCGGTGGTGCTGACGATGGAGATGGTCCAGCCGAGCCAGGCCAGCGTCTCCACCACCCCGGCCGCAGCCGCCGTGCAGCCCGGCGCCAGGTCGGCGAGCACCTGCAGCGCGGCCCGGCGCTGGGCCGGCGCGCCCGGCCGGGACAGCTCCGGGGCGAGCGCGTTGATCGGCCGGTCGCGGTCGTCGCGCTGGCCGACCAGGGCCGGGGCGCGGGTCATGGTGAGCCAGGCGACCGCGAGCCGGTGCCAGCGGGCCGCGATGCCGCCGGCCCGCCAGACGTCATACGCCACGGTCGGCAGGAACACGCTCTCGACCCGCTTGTTGTCGATGATCTCCTCGCCGATCAGCCCGGCCGCGGTGACCACCTCGGCCAGCAGCGCCGCCTGCTGTTCGTCCACCCCGACGGTCTTGGCGTAGCGGCGCAGCTCGCGCACGCCGAGGCCGCCTGAGCGAAGTACCGACGGCGGCTCCTGGCTGATGGCCTCGATCAGCGTCTCGGCGTTGCGCACCAGCTCCAGGACCTGCCCCGCGCCCGCCCGGTCCAGCTGGGCCGGGTCGCGCTGGGGGGTGTCCATCGGCGGCGGGTCGGGGTGCAGCTGGCCGAGCGGCCCGGCCTCGCGGCGCAGCACCAGCGACACCTCGACCGGCAGCTCCACCGCATCGCGCCCGACGATGACCAGCAGGTGGCGTTCGACCAGCCAGCGCACGGGCGAGTCGGAGCCGGGCAGCAGGCTGGCCACGGCGACCGTGCCCACCGGGGGGCCGGCGGCGAGCCGGTCGAGGACCGCGCGGGCGGCGGGCGGGGCGGCCAGCAGGGTGCGGCGCAGCCCGGCGGCGTCGGCGGCCAGGACGCCGGCCATCGGATCGAGCTCCTCCGCCGGCCTTCCGAGTCCCGCGGGGTACGGCGAGCAGACCTCCTCCACCGCCCCCACGATGCGCAGCGCCTGATCCGGCCCGAAGATCACCGCGAACGTGCGCAGCCGGTCGATCGCGGCGCGCACCCGGGCCGCCTCCACCCCGGACTGCGCGGTGAGCGCGAGGACCGCCTCGACGGACGAGGTGTGACCCACGCGGGTGTACCGCAACGAGTCGAGGATTTCCAGGGTGAACTGGTCGAGGGCGTCCAGCGCGCGGGCCACGGCCACCCGCGACTGCGCCCGGTGGGCCAGGGCGGAGAAGTCCGACGGCGGCGGAATGACCAGGTCGGGGCGCAGCCGGATCAGCGCGGCCAGCTCCTCGTCGGGCAGGGCGCGCAAATGGTCGGCCAGCGTCGTCGTCATCTCGCCTCATACGCTATCCGGCCCGAACGACGAACGAGGGCGGGCCCGGCGGGCCCGCCCTCGTCATGCAGTACTACCGGTTAACTACCGGTTACTTCAGGCCATTGCTCACGGCGGTGACCAGCTCGCCGTTGCTGGTGTCGCCGGAGAGCTCCCAGGCGAACGCGCCGCCCAGGCTCTGCTGCTTGGCCCACGCCATCTTGCTGTTGATCGTCGCAGGCGTGTCGTAGCTCCACCAGTTGTTGCCGCACTTGGCGTAGGCGGTGCCACCGACGGTGCCGGTCGACGGGCAGGTGTTCTTCAGGACCTTGTAGTCCTCGATGCCCGCCTCGTAGGTGCCGGAGGCCGCGCCGGTCGCGGTGCCGCCGGGCGCGTCCTGGGTGACGCCCGTCCAGCCGCGGCCGTAGAAGCCGATGCCGAGCAGGAGCTTGCTGGCCGGGATGCCCTTGGACTTGAGCTTCTGGATCGCCGCGTCGGAGCAGAAGCCGGCCGTCGGGATGCCCGAGTAGCAGGTCAGCGGCGAGTGCGGGGCGGTCGGGCCCTGCGCGGCGAAGGCGCCGAAGTAGTCGTACGTCATCGGGTCGAGGAAGTCGAGGTTCGAGATGGCGCCGGCGTAGTCGGCCAGGTCGATCTTGCCGCCGTTGGAGCCGTCGGCCGTGATGGCCGCGGTGACCAGGGCGCTCGAGCCGAACTTGGCGCGGACCGCCGCGATCAGGCTCTTGAACGAGTTGGGGCCGCTCGCGTCGCACTGCAGGCCACAGGCGTTCGGGTACTCCCAGTCGATGTCGATGCCGTCGAAGACACCGGCCCAGCGCGGGTCGTTGACGAGGTTGTAGCAGGAGTTCGCGAACGCGGTCGGGTTCGCCGCCGCCTGCGTGAAGCCGGCCGACCAGCTCCAGCCGCCGAAGGACCAGAGGACCTTCAGGCCGGGGTGCTTGGCCTTGAGCTTCTTGAGCTGGTTGAAGTTGCCCCGCAGCGGCTGGTCCCAGGTGTCCGCGACGCCATCGACCGACTCGGCCGCGGTGAACGCCTTGTCGTAGTCCGCGTAGCTGTCACCGATCGAGCACTGGCCGCCCGTGGTGTTGCCGAACGCGTACATGATGTGGGTCAGCTTCGAGGCCGAGCCGCTGGTCTCGATGTTCTTCACCTGGTAGTTGCGGCCGTAGATGCCCCACTCGGTGAAGTACGCGACGACCTTCTTGCTGCCCGTGGCCGGCGGGGTGCTGGTGGTCGGCGGCGGCGTGGTGGGCGGCGGCGTGGTCGGCGGCTTGGTGGTCGGCGAGGTCGTCACCGGCGGCGTGGTCGGGGGCTTGGTGGTGGTCGGCGGCGCCGTGGTCGGCGGGGTCCCGCCGCTACAGCTCACGCCGTTGATCGTGCAGTTGAGCGGCGGCTTGGCGCCGGCGCCGTTCATGCCCCAGCTGAAGGTGGCGCCGGCGGCGAGCGACGTGGCCCAGGACTTGTTCTTCGCGACGTAGTGCTGACCCGCCTGGGTCACGTCGGCGTCCCAGAAGCTGGTGATCGAACCGCCCGCGGGCAGGTCGAACTCGAGCGTCCAACCGTTGATCGCGCTCGCGGTACCGTTGGTGATCTTGTAGCTGGCGCCCCAGCCCGAGCCCCAGTCCTGGTCGACCGTGAACGTGGCGCTGAGGGTGCCGGCGGCGTTGGCGTTGGTCGTGACGATAGGCACGACGGCCCCGGCTACCGCCAACGCGGCGGCAACGACGAGGCCGTTGCGGACGGATCGTTTCATCGCGACTCCTGGGTGATCCCTTAGGAAACTTTCCTAAAAGTGATCGTGACGGTAGTGGTACACGTCTCAGTCCGTCAATAGGAGGCGAACCCATTTCTCGATGGCCAACCTACTTTGACCTGGGCATCCTTAAGGGTGTCTCAACAACCGGTTGTCATTGGCTTTGACCTTGACATGACGCTCCTCGACACCCGGCCCGGCATCGCCGCTGCATGGCGGGCGCTTGCCGCGCGCACGGGCGTTCCCATCGATGCCGATCTCGCGGTCAGCCGGCTCGGCCCGCCGCTGCGGCAGGAGATGGCCGAGTGGTTCCCGCCCGAGCGGGTGGAGGAGGCGGTCGGGATCTTCCGGGCGCTCTACGTCGACCACGCCATAACGCCGGCGGTGGCCCTCCCGGGAGCATTGGAATCCCTGGCATCGGTACGGCGGGTGCCTGCGCGGATCGCCGTCATCACCTCGAAGCTGGGCCGCCTGGCCGAGGTGCACCTCGCGCACCTGGGCATCGCGGTCGACCGGGTCTACGGTGACGTCTTCCAAGCGGGAAAGGCCCAGGTGCTACGCGACATCGGCGCCGCTGCCTACGTCGGCGACCACGTGGCCGACATGCAGGCCGCCGCCCTGGCCGGCATCCCGGGCGTGGGCGTGACCACGGGCCCGTGCTCCGCCGAGGAACTCCGAGCGGCCGGCGCCGCGGTCGTCTACCCCGATCTGCACCCGTTCCCGGCGTTTCTCCAAGGCATGATCTCGGTTGGCCGGGCCGTTTCGGGTGACTAGCCTTGGTGTGCAATCCCGTGTGCCGCGCGTGAGGCGTGCCCGGGACGGGTCCGACACTGGGGAGCAGGGCAGCGTGCCGACGGGTCGAGTGAAGTGGTACGACCAGGAGAAGGGTTTCGGGTTCCTCACCAGCGACGACGGGGGAGACGTCTTCGTGCACAAGGCGGCCCTGCCGTCGGGCGTGGGTGAGCTCAAGACCGGTCAGCGGGTCGAGTTCGGGGTGGTCGAGAGCCGCAAGGGCAGTCAGGCCCTGCAGGTCAAGCTGCTCGATGCGCCCCCGTCCATCACCGAGGCCCGGGCGGTGGCCAGCCGCCGCCCGCCGGAGGAACTCCACGGCCTGATCGAGGACATGATCAAGGTGCTGGAGGCAAAGGTCCAGCCCGACCTGCAGCGCGGCCGCTTCCCGGACCGCAAGACGTCCCGCACGGTCGCCGAGGCCGTGCACCTGGTGGCGCGGGAGCTGGAGGTCTAGCCCCGTTCACGCGGGCCCGTGCGCCGTTCGCGCGCGTACGGGCCCTGCGCTGCGGTGTTCGGCGTGCGTCCGATATATCTACATATGCCATTGTCTACCGGTGCGGGCGCCACGCATTGCGGCCTATGCCCGAACCAGCGGAGTGGCCGGCACCAGCCCCTCGGCCGCGGCCCGGCTGAGCAGCGCATCGACGGCGGCGTGCCCGTCGGGCCCGAGCGAAGCGGTGAACTCGTTGACGTACAGCGCGATGTGCTGATCGACGACCGCCTGCTCCATCTCCTGCGCGTGCTCCAGCACGAAGTCCCGGCTCGCGAGCGGGTTCTCCCAGGCCAGCCGCACCGACTCCTTGATCCACGCGGTCGCCTGCTCGGGATCGACCCGGTCCCGGTGCGCGATGATCGCCCCGAGCGGAATCGGCAGCCCGGTGTCGTTCTCCCACCACTCCCCGAGGTCGACCAGCGCCCGCAGCCCGTACCGCTGGAACGTGAACCGCGCCTCGTGAATCACCAGCCCGGCGTCGAACCGCCCCGCCGCCACCGCGGGCATGATCTCCGCGAACGGCACGACCTCGACGGAGGCCGGCGGCTCCGCGGCCGACCAGAGCCGCATGAGCAGATAGGCGGTCGTCCGGTCCCCGGGCACCGCCACGCTCTTGCCCGCCAGCGAGCCGACGCCGGGGTCCTTGACGAGCACGAGGGGCCCGCAGCCGCGCCCGAGGGCCCCGCCGCAGGGCAGCAGCGTGTACTTGTCGAGCAGCCAGGGCAACGCCGCGTAGCTGACCTTGACGAGGTCGAACTCCCCGTCCAACGCCGCCGTGTTCGTAACATCGACGTCGGCGAACGTCACATCGAAGCCGGGCGCCCCGGCCACCAGCCCGTGCGTCAGCGCATGAAACACGAACGTGTCGTTGGGGCACGGCGAGAATGCGAGCGAAAGCGTCACAAAGCCGAATCTAGACCTCGGGACCCAGCCCGCACCCCGAGTAACGAAACCCCCGGTGTGACCCTCACGACTCTCTCGCCCCACCGCCCGGAGGCGAGCCCTGTGGGCCCGCGTCCGGCTCGATCTGCCGCGGTCCGGCCACGGCCGCACCGCCCCCGTGACCGGTGTCGCCGAGCGTCACGCGAACCACCCGGCGCCATCCCGCCGCTCTCTCGCCCCACCGCTCGGAGATGAGCCGTTGGATCCCTGTCCGGCTCGATCCGCTGCGGTCCGGCCACGGCCGCACCGCCCCCGTGACCGGTGTCGCCGAGCGTCACGCGCGAACCACCCACCGCCCGTAGATGAGCCCTTGGGTCCGCGTCCGGCTCGATCTGCCGCGGTCCGGCCAGGGCCGCACCGCCCCCGTGACCGTCGCCGAGCGCCATGCGAACCACCCGGCGCCATCCCGCGCCTCCTGGGCTGCTGACCGACGTGCTGCCGGGGTCCCGGCGCCATCCCGCCGCCCTGTCGGCCTGCCGCGCCTTCGGGGTTGCTCGCCGACGTGCCGCCTGGGCCTTCGCGCTCCCGGTGGCCTGCCCCGGCGGAGCGCCTGTGCCTCGCCAGGCCGGGGGTGATCCTGCGGGTCAGAGGCCGCGGCCGGTCAGGATGGCGAAGGTCTCGCGCAGGGTGGCGAGGGCCTGCGGGATGCGCCAGGCGGCGCGGTCGCGCGGGCCGACGGCGTTGGAGATCGTCCGGATCTCGCCGAAGGCGGCGGCCGGCCACAGGCGCGCGGCGGTGGCGACGCCGAAGCCCTCCATCGCCTCGGCGACGGCGTCGGGGTGGCGCTTCTCGATCAGCTCCTTCGAGTGGGCGGTGCCGGTCACCGTCGACACGGTCAGCACGGGGCCGCCGACGGCCTCGGGCAGGGCCTGGCGCAGCTGTCGCAGCAGCGCCGGGTCGGCGTCGTGCCGGGACGTGCCGAAGCCCAGGTCGTCCACGCTCTGATACCCGTCCGGCCCCTCGGCGCCGAGGTCGGCCGCGATCGACTCGGTTGCCACGACCAGCCCACCGATCTCGACCCGCCCGGCGAACCCGCCCGCGATGCCGGCCGACACCACCACGTCGAACGGCGCCCCCTGCCGCATCGCCATGGTCATGAACTGCGAGGTCACCGCCGCCGCGGCCGCCGGACCAACGCCGCAGGCCACCACGACGACCGGCGCCCCGGCCTCGAGCGCGTCGGGCGCCTGCCCGTCGGCGCCGAGCCCGCCGAGCACCTCGGCCCGCTCCACCTCGACGGCGGTGACGATCAACGCCCGCTCGTACCCGAGGAATCGCCTCATCACCTGTTTCCCTCCAGCCGGGTCCCCGACCCGTTCCCCGTTGACCGCCGCGCGCTTCCAAGCCCCGCGCGCCCGCCGCCGTCAACACCACGGCCGTCCCCGATCGACCAGCCTGTGCCACCCACGGCCGGCCTCCGCAGCGTTGCCATCCGAGCCCGGGAGTACCCACCCGGTGCAGGCGGCAATCCGCCACTCGACCTGCGGCTCATCGGTCGTCGTCCCGGAGGCGGGTGGTCGGGTCGGCGCCCGACGGCCGGTACAACGTGTACCCCGGCGGCGCCAACGGCGACCCGCCGTCCTCGCCGTCCACCGTGGGCATCTTGCGCGTCGCGGTCGGCGCGGCCGCCGGCTCCGGCTGCGTGTGCCCCGCCTCGGCCGCCGTCCCGGCCACCGCTTCGTCCGCCGTCTCGCCCGCCGTGCGCCGCCGCCAGCCGAAGCGCCGCCGCTCCCCGTCGTCGCCGGGCCGGGCCGGCCGGGGCATGGTGATCGTCTCCGCGGGCCGCGGAACCGTGGTCGCCTCACCGGCCGCCATCCGCGCAGTCGGGGGCGCCTGCCCGCCGGAGGGCCCGCCGGGAGCGGTGCTCGAAGACCCGGCCACCGGGGTGGCGACCGTGGTGGCGTCGGAGTCGGCGACGTCCGGTGGGGCCCCGCGCAGCCGCTCCTTGCGCAGCACCACCGCGGAGTACACCGCGCGCACCGCGCCCAGCGCCACGAACGCGGCGGCGAGCAGCAGCCCCCACGAGCCGCCGAACGGAATGAGGCCGACGGCGCCGCCCAGCACCCAGGCGATCATGAGCAGGGTCTCGGAGTGGGCGAACGCGCTCGCCCGGACCTGCTCGTCGACCCGTTCCTGGATCGAGGCGTCGAGGGCGAGCTTGGCCAGGCCGCTGGTGATGGCGGTGAACAGGCACAGCAGCGCGATCGTGCCGAGTGAGTTGCGCTGCGCGGCCAGGATCGCCACCAAGGTGGTGAGCACGATGCCGATCGCCTGCAGCAGCGCGGGGCGGTGAATGCGCAGCCGCGTGCCGATCGCCGTAGCGAGGAAGGACCCGACCCCGAGCGCCGCCGCGACGACCACGATCGCCTGCTGCTGGGAGAGCTGCCAGGCGACGAGCCGGACCGGCACCGTGCCCGCTTTGACGGCAAACACGAGGTACAACGTCAGGAATCCGAAAAGGCCCCTGAGCGTGGCCCCGCCGAGCAGGGCGGCCACCACCACGGGACCGCTGAGGACCTTCACGCCGCGGTGGCCCATCGGCCGCAGGATGCGCGGCATCGTCTCCGGCGGGTCGGAGTCGGCGCGGGGCGGCAGGCGAAGGGCGGTGACCATGCCGTAGAGGAAGACCAGGATCGCCAGCCGGAGCGGCCACTGCGCCCCGAAGTGCCCGAACAGCAGGCCGACGGGGAGCACGATGGCGCCGGCGAACGTGCCGAACACCGAGGCCCGCGCGCCCGCCTCGGACAGGCCGAGGCCCTGCGGCAGCAGGCGCGGCACGGCGGCGCTGCGAGCCACGCCGTAGGCCCGGGACAGCACGAGCATGCCGAACGCGGCCGGATAGAGGGCCCAGCCGGTGAGGTGCTCGGAGAGCATGAACGCCAGGAACGCCCGGCCCAGCATGGTCACGGCCAGCGCATATCGCCGGCCGTGGCGGAACCGGTCGAGGACAGGGCCGATCACCGGTGCGAGCAGCGCGAACGGCAGCATCGTGACGACCAGGTAGAGCGCGACGCGGCCCCGGGCGTCCCCGGCCGGCACCGAGAAGAAGATGGTCCCGGCGAGACCGAGCGCGACCAGGGTGTCCCCCGCGCAGGACGCCGCGTGCAGATCGAGCAGTCGCAGCATGCCCGCCTCGCCGCCGGCCCCGCGCTCGCGGACCCGCAGGAGGTTGCGCCCGAGGAACCGGCCGGCCCTGGTCGTGCCGGCGGTCGCGACCCGTGCCGCACGCACGGTGGTGACCACGGTCTGAGCCACTCCTCGAATCACGGACATGCCACCATCCTGAACCATCGGTACGACAGTTTCGGGGGCGCGCCGGGGCCGCCGTGCCCGCCGGGCGTGGCGATGAGGAAGAATGGTGGAGTGACTGCCTCGACTGCACCCGCGCGCGGAAGCGGCCGCGCCGCCAAGCCCGACCAGGTCCTGACGGACGCCGTCGAGGTCGCGCGCCAGGGACTGGACGTCGTCGACCCGGATCACATCGGCGGGCACCTGGGTGTCGTCGCCGAGGGTGAGCGCCTCGTCACACATTTCTTCGAGTGCGGCCTGCCCGGATATCGTGGCTGGCGCTGGGCCGTCACCGTCACCCGCATCCCGCGTAGCAAGCAGGTCACGATCTGCGAGTCGACGCTGTTGCCCGGCCCCGACGCGCTGCGCGCGCCCGAGTGGGTGCCCTGGCAGGAGCGGCTGCAGCCGGGCGACCTCGGCGTGGGCGACCTGCTGCCGACCCCGTCGGACGACCCGCGCCTCGCGCCCGGCTACCTGCAGTCCGACGACCCCGCCGTCGAAGAGGCCAACTGGGAGACGGGACTCGGCCGCGCCCGCGTGCTGTCCCGCGAGGGGCGCCTCGACGCGGCCCAGCGCTGGTACGACGGCGACCGCGGCCCCAACGCGCCCATCTCCGTCGCCGCCCCGTCCTCGGCCCGCTGCGGCTCGTGCGGCTTCTACCTGCAGCTGGCCGGCTCGATGCGGCAGGCGTTCGGCGTGTGCGGCAACGAGTACGCGCCCGACGACGCGCAGGTCGTCTCGGTCGACCACGGCTGCGGCGCGCACTCCGAGGTCCTCGTCGAGCAGGTCCAGCCGGTCGACGAGCTGCCGACGGTGTTCGACGACAGCGAGGTCGAGGCGGTTTCCGTGAGCCGCGCGCCGGGCTCGGTCGATGCCGACGAAC
Source organism: Dactylosporangium sp. NPDC051485 (assembly GCF_040682015.1). Lineage (NCBI taxonomy): Bacteria > Bacillati > Actinomycetota > Actinomycetes > Micromonosporales > Micromonosporaceae > Dactylosporangium > Dactylosporangium sp. NPDC051485. The sequence goes on along the minus strand of NZ_JBFAZW010000032.1, from coordinate 81,544 downwards.
CGGCCGAACCCTATGGGCACGGCTGAGTCGAACTACGCAGAGCGACCGTCCCGGATACCCGGCGCGGTCGTCTGGCGGCTCGTCCCCCATCGGTCCCAGTCGAGCCGTATCCTTCCCGACGGCTGCATGGACGTCATCCACTCCGACGGCGAGCTGTTCGTCGCCGGGCCTGACACGACCGCGCATCTGGCGTGGAGTACCGCTGGCCGGCGCTCCACGGCGGTGCGGTTCGCGCCCGGGACCGGGCCGGCGTTCCTCGGCGTGGCCGCCAGTGAGCTGCGCAACCGGCGGGTTCCGCTGCGGGACCTGTGGCCGTCCGGGCGCGTGCGCCGCCTGACCGAGAGGCTCGACGAGGCCTCCGACCGGGCGTCGCTGCTGGAGGACGCCCTGCTCGCGGTGGAGGCCGACCCCGATCCGCTGGCCACGCGGGTGCTCGCCCACCTGCGCACGGGGCACCCGGTCGCCGGCGTCGCCGCCGAGATCGGCATGAGCGAGCGACAACTGCATAGGCGTGGATTGTTCCTCTACGGGTACGGTCTCAAGACCCTCGACCGCATCCTGCGGCTCAACGGCGCCCTCGATCGGGCGCGCCGTGGGATGGCCTATGCCACCGTCGCCGCGAATTCGGGCTATGCCGATCAGGCCCACCTCTCGCGCGAGGTGAAGGCGCTGACCGGAATAACCCTCAGTGAATTGCTGAGATGATGCTGGACTCCGGTCCGTACCACTGAAGGCTGTTGCTCGTCGGCGCCGGACCGGCGAAGCGATCGGCCCCGCGGGCCTTCCTGCCGGCTCCGCCGTGCCAAGCGCAATTACGGCAGGGGTGCATACAGTTCGATGCCGTTGCCGTCCGGATCGTGCACGACGGCGTACCGCTGGCCCCAGAAGGCATCCCAAGGCGCCTTGTGGCTGTCGTATCCGGCCGCGACCAGTTCGTCGTGGACCTTGTCCACGTCGGCCGGCGAGTCGCACTCGAAGGCGAGCCCCATTCGCCCGCCACCGACCGGCGGCGTCCATTCGGGATCGAACGAACGGATTGTCGCCACGGTGTCCCACGCCAGCTTCACGCTGCCGGACAGCACGTGCTCGACGTGCGGGTTGCCGTCCTCCGACGCGGGCACATCGAGCCCGAGGCGGCGGTAGAACGCGAGCGAGCGGGCCATGTCGGCCACCACGAGGCCGATGACGTTGAGTCGAAGTGCCATAGCCCCAAACTAGGGGGCGGCCGGCGCGTCCGTCTTGAAGGAATCGGACGCCGCCCGAGCCCGGCGCCGCCGCCGATTGCGGTCGTGCACGACCATCGTGAGCAGCCCCGGGATGCCCCACAGCGCGCCCGCGATGGCGATGCGCAGCCAGTCGCCGTGCCCCGAGCCGGCCAGCCGGTCGCGGAACGGCAGCATGATCAGCGCGGCGATGATCCATAGCGCGATCCCCGCGATGGCGAAGGGAACCATCGGCGGGTCGAGCGGCTTGGGTGGCTGGGACGGCCTCGTCACGCTGATCACGGTACTCGCCCGGTGGTGTCACCCCGCAGGTGGACGGTGACCGACGGCACAGGTCGTTAGCCATGCTCATTAGGTAAGCTAACTATCGTGATGGTCCGGACCCCCAAGCTCGCGGCCGCCCAGCTCGCGGCGGCCCTGCGCGACAGCATTACCCGGCTGAACCGGCGCCTGCGCCAGGCGCGGCCGATGGGTGATCTCACGATGACCCAGCTGTCCGCCCTGACGAGCCTCGAGCTGGGCGGCGCGCTCACACCGCGCGAGCTCGCCGAGGTCGAGCGGGTCCAGCCGCCGACCCTCACCAAGATCGTCGCGAAGCTGGAGGAGCGCGGCCTGGTCCAGCGCTCGCCGCATCCGACCGACGGCCGGCAGGTCATCCTGTCCGCCAGCGAGTCGGGTCGCGCCGTTGTGGCCGAGCACCGCCGCACCCGCGACGAGTGGCTCGCCAAGCAGCTCATGGCCCTCACGCCGGAGGAGCGCGAGGTGCTGACCAGGGCTGCCGAAATTCTGGGGAGGATCGGGCGCAGCGCATGACAGGTAGCACGTTCGGCTCGTTGCAGGTTCGCAACTATCGACTGTTCACGATCGGTCAGCTCGTCAAGCTCCTCGGCACCTGGATGCTCTTCACCGCGCAGGACTGGCTCGTCCTGCAGCTCTCGAACAATTCCGCCTCCGCGCTGGGTGTCGTCACGGCGCTGCAGTTCATGCCGATCCTGCTCCTCACGTTGTACGGCGGGCAGCTGGCCGACCGGTTCGACAAGCGACGCCTGCTGCTCCTGGCCAACGCGGCCTCGGCGGTGGTCGCCACCCTGCTCGGCGTGCTCGTGGTCGCCGGCCTGGTCAACCTGTGGTGGGTCTTCGTGACGGCCGCCCTCTTCGGCGTCATCAGCGCCATCGAGACCCCGGTGCGCCAGGCGTTCATCTCCGAGCTGGTCGGCAAGGAGCTGCTGCCCAACGCGCTGTCGCTGTCGTCGGCCACCTTCAACACGGCCCGCATCGTCGGACCGGCGATCGCCGGCCTGATCATCGCCGTGCTGCACGACCGCACCGGCCCGATCTTCCTGTTCACCGCGGTCCTGTGCACGGCCCCGCTGCTCTGCCTGTCGTGGATGCGCACCGCGGAGCTGTTCCGCGTCGAGGGGGCGGCGGTGTCCGCGAGCGAGGCGCGCACGGTCGACGGGCTGAAGTACGTTTGGCGACGCTCTGACCTGAGACTCTCCATCCTGCTCCTGCTGATCGTCGGCCTGTTCGGGTTCAACTTCCAGCTGACCCTGGCGGTGCTGGCCAAGGTCGAGTTCCGGGTCGACGCGAAGTACTTCGGCCTGCTCACCACCGCCATCGCCATCGGCGCCCTGGCCGGCGCGCTGGCCAGCTCCCGGCGCCGCAACCGCCCGTCGGTGTACCTCATCCTTGCCGCGGCCATCCTCTTCGCCGGCTTCGAGATGCTCGTCGGGTTCGCCCCGAACTTCGTGACCGCGGTGATCCTGCTCCTCCCGACCGGCTTCTTCATGATCTACTTTGCTCAGGCCGCCAACCAGCGCGTGCAGCTCGGCACGGACGCCGCCTTCCGTGGCCGCGTGATGGCCCTCTACGTGCTGGTGTTCCTCGGCAGCACCCCCATCGGCTCGCTGATCATCGGCTGGTGCGCCGGGCACTTCGGCCCGCGCTCCGGCCTGTGGACCGGTGGCCTGGTCTCCTTGGTCGCCGCGCTGGCCCTGGCCGTCGTCCAGCTGCGCCGCGTGGGCGGCCGCATCCACGTCGGCCTGCGCCCCCGCCTGCACGTGCGGGTGCACGAGACGGCTGGAGTTGCGGCGGTACGGCCAGCCGTGCGCTGACTTTTTGTCGTACCCATGTGGTTGAGTCGGGGCATGGAACGTTCGCGTTTGCTCCAGTGCCTCGCCGCCGACTACATGCGCCTCCGCGATGTCGCCGGCACGGGTCTGACCGCCACGGTCCCCAGCTGCCCCGGCTGGACCGTCGCCGACGTGGTCCGCCACGTCGGCCAGGTCTACCTGCACAAGGCCGAGGTGATGCACGCCGGCACCTGGCCCGACCCGTGGCCACCCGCCGAGATCGAGACGGAGGAGCCGCTCGCCCTGCTCGACCGCGGCTACGGCGCCCTGACCCACGAGTTCTCCCGCCGCGGCGACACCGACCCCTGCCAGACGTGGCACGGCCCCGACCAGACGGTGAAGTTCTGGATCCGCCGCATGGCCCAGGAGTCGGTCATCCACCGCCTCGACGCCGAGCTCGCCCACCACGCCGAGCCCGCGCCCATCCCCGCGGACCTGGCGCTGGACGGCATCGACGAGATCCTGCAACTGTTCGTCGCCTACGCCGCGAAGACCTGGCCGGATGACTTCATCGCCGCCCTGTCCGGCACCGCGGGCCACTCGATCCGCATCGAGGCCACCGCCCCCGTTTCCCCCGCCGCCCCACCCTCGGCCCCGGTGACCGACTACGGGACCGCGGCGACCGCCTCCGCGGCAACGGCCGGCCCGCCACCCGCCGCGCCTCTGGCCGGCTCCTCGGCGGGCTCTGAGATCGGCTCCTCGGCCGACCCCGATTCGCCTTCGTCCGGCTCCGGCTCGTCCTCGCCCGCTGCGGGCTCGTCTTCGTCCGATGCGGCGCCGGCTTCCGCGGATACGTCCCCTACGGCACCGGTGATCGCGGCCTGGCTGATGCGCACCAGCCCTGACGGCGTGGTGGTCACCGCCCTCACGCCCCCGGCCGCAAGCACCGCGGCCGACGCGGTGGTAACGGGCTCTCCGGACCATCTGCTCCGGTGGCTCTGGGCACGCGAATCGACCCCAACGACCGATGTGCGTTCGCCGATCCAGGTGAAGGGTGACGAGGAAGCCATCAAGGAACTTCGAACCCTCCTGACGGTGGGCACGCAGTAACCCCGGACCGGCCGCTCCCCGCGCGGGGCCAAGCCCGGACCGGGCGGCGGCGGTGAGGCCGGGCAGGCGGCGACGAGGGGGCGCCGCCCGCCCGACCCCCATCACCAGCCCGTGCGACCCGATTGCTGGCTCCCCGCCGGCCTTCGCCGAGCGCGCCGCACCCCGCGCTCTGCGTCCTCACGTTCTGCATCTCCGTGTTCTGCGTCCACGTGCTCTGCGCCTCCGCGCTCTGCGTTCTCGCGCCCCGCGCCCCGCGCCCCGCGCCCCGCGCGAGCCTCCGTCGGCCCGGTCATCTCTGCCGTCACGACCGGCTGAGGCCTCACCCGGACGCGGGCATGCCGCTCCGGCCTCCGCAGCCGCTCCCCGCCTCGCGACCGGGCAGGTTTGCGTTCCCCTACTGCCTCGCGGCCGAGGTTGGGCCTCGCGGCCGGGTCGGGCTCGGTGGCTCGGTCGGAATGCACCGCCCGGGTCAGGGCATGAGCTGGGTCAACCGCGACGCGGGGGCGGGAGACGTCCTGGCCAGGTCGCGGCCTTTGCCTCCGCCGTCGAGCGGAGGGGCCTTCGGGATGGCGCGAGGTTGGCGTAAAGCGAAGTAGCGAATCGGTAGCGGTCGGTTTCTTGTGAGCCTAATCTCATTTCGTGGGCGTGTTGCACGGCCTGCTGGTGGCCGGCGTCATCGGGCTGATCGCCGTGGCGCCGTGTCTCATCTGTGCCCTGCTGCTGTCGGCCGACGAGATCGTCTCCCGTGGGGTCGAGAGGACGCGCCGGTGGCTGCCGCGGCGGCGGCGGAGGTCGGTGCTCGGCGGGCGGTGGAGCGCGACGAGGCTGGGGCGCAGGTGGCAGCTCAGCCGGTTCGGGCGCGGGATCGACGGGGTCACGAACGCCCGGCCGCCGCGGGCGGTCGGGCCGTCGATCGAGCAGGTGGCGGGCGACCTGCGTCGGCTCAACCGGCTGCGGCAGAGCGTGGCCAAGCGGTCGCGGGTGTGGTTCGTGGCGGTGCAGGAGGCGTACGACGAGGGGCTGCGCATCGCGTGCGCCCAGCTCGACGTGGAGGAGCATTTGCAGGAACTCGCCGGCGTGGACCTCGAGCTCGAACGCCTGCGGGTCGAGGGGGAGCTGCAGCGGGCCGGTCTCGTCCTGCGCAACTTGGGCGCCCAGCAGCGCTGATGCCGACTCGAGGCGCGAGGATGGGGCGGTGAGGGTCTTCATGGCGGCGTACCCACCGGCGGACGTGCGCGAGCACTTCAAGCAGATGGTGGACGGCCTGGCGATCGCGCGGCCGCGGGAGCGCTCCGTCCGCCTGGCCACCCCCGACCGGTGGCACATGACCGTGGCGTTCATCGGCGACGTGACGGATGAAGGGCCGTCGGTCGAGGCGCTGCAGGAGCTCGCCGGGGTCACGGCGCCGACGGTGCGCATCGCGGGTGGCGAGACGATCGGCCGCGGCCGGTTCAGGCATCTCGTCGCGGGGCTCGAGAGCGACGACCTGCGGCCCCTCGGCGCGGCCACGCGCAAGGCGCTCAAGCGGCGCCGGCTGCCGTACGACAGGCGGGACTGGCAGCCGCACGTCACGATCGCGCGGCCGGGGGACGTGCTCAGCCCGGAGGAGCTGGGCGGGGACCTGGCGATCCTGGCCGCGTATCAGGGTCCGCTGTGGCGCGTGGACGAGGTGCGACTCATGCGCAGCCACCTCGGCCCCAAGCCGGAGTACGAGATCCTGGCGGCCGTGACACTGGGCTGACCAGCGCCACGACCGAGAACCGGAGGACAAGATCGCGGCCGGGGACCGTGGCCGAGAGCTGGAGAACTGGATCGCGGCCGTGGCGCCGGGCTGACCAGCGCCACGGCCGAAAAGGGTCCTACCAGGCCCAGGCCTCCGGGCCCGCGCCGCCGTTGCCGACGGGCGGGAACAGCTCGTCCAGGCGGTCCAGCGTCTCCTGCGACAGCTCCAGCTCAAGCGTCCCCAGCGTGCTGTCCAGCTGCTCCAGCGTGCGGGGGCCGATGATCGGGGCGGTCACGGTCGGCTGGGCCAGCAGCCACGACAGGGCCAGGTTGGACGGGGTGGCGCCCAGGTCGGCGGCCAGCTTCTCGAAGGCCTCCAGGGCGGTGCGGTGCTTCTCCAGGTCGTCCGCGGCGCGGCCCTCACCCGTGCGGGCCGCGGAGCCGGCGGCCAGCTTGGCCAGGGCGCCGCTCAGCAGGCCGCCGTGCAGCGGGGACCAGGGGATGACGCCCAGGCCGTAGTGGCGGGCGGCCGGCAGGACCTCCAGCTCGACCGTGCGGGCCATGAGGTTGTAGATGCACTGCTCGGCGACGAGGCCCAGGAAGTGCCGCGAGCGGGCCGACTCCTGGGCGGCGGCGATGTGCCAGCCGGCGAAGTTGGAGGAACCGACGTACAACACCTTGCCCTGGGCGACGAGGACCTCCATCGCCTGCCAGATCTCCTCCCAGGGAGTGGTTCGGGAGATGTGGTGCATCTGGTAGAGATCGATGTAGTCGGTCTGGAGACGCTTCAGGGATGCGTTGGCCTCGGCGATGATGTGGCGCGCGGAAAGGCCCTGGCCGTTGGGCCATTCCTGCATCTTGCCGTAGACCTTGGTGGCCAGCACGACCTTCTCGCGGCGGCCGTTGCCCTGGGCGAACCAGCGGCCCAGGATGTTCTCGGTGATGCCCTCGCCCAGCTTCCAGCCGTAGACGTTGGCGGTGTCGAAGAAGTTGATGCCGTGCTCCAGTGCACGGTCCATGATCGCGAAGCTGTCGGGCTCGGTGGTCTTGGGGCCGAAGTTCATGGTGCCCAGGCACAGCCGGCTGACGGAGAGGCCGGTCCGGCCGAGGTTGGTGTACTCCATGTACACCAACCTACGACCTGTGGATCAGCTCGTCTCGCGCGCGGCCGGTGCGCCGCCGAAGAGGACGTCGTCCCAGCTCGGCAGGCGCTTGCGCGGCTTCTCGGTGGTTGCCGAGGGCTGCTCGACCGCGGATGCGGCCGAGGTGGTGTTGCGCCGCGGGCGGAGCACGGCCAGCGACGGCACGGCCGGGATCTCCTTCGCCGGGTCGGAGCCGTCGTCGTCGAACGGGGAGCGGCCGATGAGCGCGGCCGCGCCGCGTGCGCGGTTGTCGTGCTTCACCGGCGGCGGGGTCACCACCGGGTCCTCGGCGGCCGCCGCCGGGGCGTTGCCGAGGGGGCGGTCCAGCGACGCCAGCAGCGCGTCCCGGCCGGCGCGGATCGGGTCGTTGCCCAGCGTGCGGCCGCCCGGGCGACGCTCCGGCGCGGCCGGGCGCATCGGCTCGTGGCCGCCGCTGCGCACGGCGTCGGGGCGCAGGCCGAGGTCGCCGCGGCTGGTCTCGCCGCGGGCCGGCGCGGCGCGCTCGGCCGCCGGGGGCTCCTGGCCGAGGATGCCGGGGCCGCGCTCGGTGCACAGATACTGCGCCATGTCGTCGTGCGGCGCCACCAGCTGCCGGGCCTTGTCCAGCTCCCAGACGGCCTGGGCGGTCGCCTTGCCGCTGGGCCAGGTCGCGGTGATCCGCCAGGTGCCGTCCTCGCGCCGGTAGGCGTCCCAGGAGATCTTCTCGGTGTCGATGCCGTGCTGACCCAGCCGGGTGTCAACGACCTCGGCCAGTGAGGAGCCCTTCTCCGAGGTCTTCAGCCGGGTGCGGCGGGCGTGCTGGGCGAGCATCGCGCGCTCCTGCAGCACCGGGCCGGCGTAACGCAGGACGCGGTCGATGGGCACGCCGGCCACCCGTGCGACCTCTTCGGCCGACTCGCCGGAGCGGATGCGGGCCTGGATGTCGCGCGGGGAGAGCTGCGAGGAGCCGGGCTCGACAGTGCCGGTCGGGTGGCTGTGATCGGGGCGCAGCGCACTCTGCACACGTTCGTCGATGGGCAGCGCCAGCAGCCGCCCAACCTCGTCGGCCAGGACGAATGCCTGCCCGTCCTCCGAGAGGGCGACGAATCGCACAGGCCGCATAGCGTGCCTCCGTCCCACCCGCTTCAGGCGCCTGTCGGCCGGCGCCTTCCGGTTACAGTACGGCAACCCTAGCTGGACGGACGCGCGCCGCGCCGACGAAAAAGCGAAACCCCGCTGATCAGAGCCGTTCGATCACATAGTCGATACAAACCGTCAGCGCATTGACGTCCGCCGGGTCGACGCCCGGGAACATCGCGATTCGCAGTTGGTTGCGGCCGAGCTTGCGGTACGGCTCGGTGTCCACGATCCCGTTCGCGCGCAGCGCCTTGGAGATCGCGGCCGCGTCGATCGAGGCGTCGAAGTCGACCGTCCCGACGACATTGGAGCGCACCGCCGGGTCGGCGACGAACGGGGTCGCGACGGAGGAGCGCTCGGCCCAGCCGTAGAGGATCGAGGCCGACTCCTCGCTGCGCTTGGCCGCGAACGACAGCCCGCCGCCGGCGAGCATCCAGTCGATCTGTTCGGCCATCAGGAAGATGGTGGCCAGCGCCGGGGTGTTGTAGGTCTGCTCGAGCCGCGAGTTGTCGATGGCCGTCTGCAGGTCGAAGAAGTCCGGGATGTACCGCCCGGAGTCCTTGATCTCCGCGACGCGCGCGATGGCGGCGGGTGACATGAGCGCGATCCACAGCCCGCCGTCGGAGCCGAAGCCCTTCTGCGGGGCGAAGTAGTAGACATCGGTCTGGCTGATGTCCACATCGAGGCCGCCGGCGCCCGACGTCGCGTCCGTCAGGTGCAAGGCGCCTTCATCGGTACCGCCGAGCCGCTGGACCGGCACCGCAACGCCGGTCGAGGTCTCGTTCTGCGGCGAGCAGTAGGCGTCGATGCCCTCCTCGGCCCGCAGGAACGCGCCGGTGCCGGGCTCGGCCTTGATCACGGTCGGCTCGCCGAGGAACGGCGCCTTCTTGGTGGCCGAGGCGAACTTGGCGCCGAACTCGCCGAAGCTGGCGAACTGCGCGCGGTCGCGGATCAGGCCGAAGACCGCGATCTCCCAGAAGGCGGTGCTGCCGCCGTTGCCGAGCACGACCTCGTAGCCGTCCGGCAGGCTGAACAGGTCGGCGAGGCCGTTGCGCAGCCGGGCGACCTGGTCGCGGACCGGCTTCTGCCGGTGGCTGGTGCCCATCCAGGTGGCGGCCACGTCGGCGAGCGCCCGCACCCCCTCGGGCCGCACCTTGCTCGGGCCGGACCCGAAGCGCCCGTCGGCGGGCTTGATCTCATCGGGGATGCGGATTTCAGCCATGGAGTACTCCGGGGTGCGGCGGGCGTGACGGGTACCTCGCGGATCCTGCCACTTTCCACGCCGCAACCCCGAAGAAATTAACCAGCGTCACACGAGGCGCCCGGCGGCTGTGCTTATGGTGTAGCGGCCCCTCCGACTCGCTCCGGTCCCGCTACACGCCGTGCGGGATCCGGTCCCAGCCCTCGACGTCCTGCGGCTTGCGCGGGGCGGGCCCGACGTACGTCGCAGACGGCCGGACCAGGCGGCCCAGCTCCTTCTGCTCCAGGATGTGGGCGCTCCAGCCGGCCACCCGGGCACAGGTGAACATCGACGTGAACATGTGCGCCGGCACCTCGGCGAAGTCGAGCACCACGGCCGACCAGAACTCGACGTTGGTGGCCAGCACCCGGTCGGGCCGGCGGGAGTGCAGCTCCTCGAGCGCCGCCTTCTCCAGGGCCTCGGCGACCTCGAAGCGCGGCGCGCCGAGCTCCTTGGCCGTGCGCCGCAGCACGCGGGCGCGGGGGTCCTCGGCGCGGTACACCCGGTGGCCGAAGCCCATGAGGCGCTCGCCGCGGTCGAGGACGTTCTTGACGTACCCCTCGGCGTCCCCGCTGCGCTCGACGGACTCGATCATGCCGAGGACCCGCGACGGCGCGCCGCCGTGCAGCGGGCCGGACAGGGCGCCGATGCCGGAGGAGATGCACGCGGCCGCGTCGGCGCCCGTGGAGGCGACCACGCGGGTGGTGAACGTGGAGGCGTTCATGCCGTGCTCGGCGGCGGAGATGAAGTAGGCGTCGACCGCCTTGATGTGGCGCGGGTCCGGGTCGCCCCGCCACCGGCGCATGAAGCGCTCGACGATGGTCTCGGCCTTGTCGATTTCCTTCTGCGGTACCGCGGGCAGCCCCAGCCCCCGCGCCGCCTGCGCGACGAACGACAGTGCCGTGACACTCACCCGCGCGAGGTCCTCGCGCGCCTGCGGCGTCTCGATGTCCAGCAGCTGGCCCAGGCCCCAGTAGGGCGCGAGCATCGCCACCGCGGACTGCACGTCCACCCGGATGTCACCCGAGTGCACGGGCACCGGGAACGGCTCGGCCGGCGGCAGGCCGGGGCCGAACTTCCCGTCGACCAGCAACGCCCAAACGTTGCCGAAGGACACCTGGCCGATGAGATCCTCGATGTCGACGCCGCGATAGCGCAGCGCGCCGCCTTCCTTGTCGGGCTCCGCAATTTCGGATTCGAAGGCGATGACGCCCTCGAGTCCCGGCTTGAAATCGGACATCACGCACTCCTGCTGTATCGGGGTGTCAACTCCCTTTGGCCATCCTTGCCCCGGGCGCTGGCGGTTGCCGACTGAACGGTGGCTCAGATGTGTCCTGCATGACACATCTTCACGCAAATTCGATCGTCGGAGGAAGGATGTGAGCGTGAGACCCAGCACATCACCGCAAAATTTGTCGCGCATGCGCACCGAGTACGAGGGCGAGTTCGACGAAGAATCGATCGCCGGTAACTGGCTCGACCAGTTCGCCACCTGGTTCGCCGACGCCATCGAGGCCGGCCTTCCGGAGCCCAACGCGATGATGCTGGCCACCGCCGACGCGGACGGGCGCCCGTCGGCCCGGACCGTGCTGCTCAAGGGTTACGACCAGCGGGGCTTCACCTTCTTCACCAACTACGAGTCGCGCAAGGGTCGCGACCTCGCCGGGAACCCCAGGGCGACGCTGGTCTTCCCGTGGTACCACCTCCATCGCCAGGTCATCGTGAGCGGCGCGGTGCGGAAGGTCTCGCGGGAGGAGACCGAGGAATACTTCGCGGTTCGCCCGCGTGGCGCCCAGCTCGGCGCGTGGGCCAGTCCCCAGTCCAGCGTAATCGGCTCGCGGGCCGACCTGGAGCGATGGTGGGAGGAGACCGGCGAGCGCTTCGGGGACGGGCCGATCGACCCGCCGCCGCACTGGGGCGGCTATCTCGTGGCGCCGGACGAGGTCGAGTTCTGGCAGGGGCGGGCCAGCCGCCTGCACGACCGGCTGCGCTTCCGCGACGGCAAGCTCGAGCGGCTCGCGCCGTGACCGCGGTCGAGGAGGACAGCGAGCGGGAGGCCGGGAGCTGGCTGCGCCGGCACGCCATCGACATCCGGCCGCTGAAGCATCCGGCGTACCGCCGCATCTTCGTCGGCAACGCGGTGTCCTTCTTCGGCGTGCAGTTCACGGCCGTGGCGGTACCGGTGCAGGTCTACGCCATCACGAAGTCCGCGCTGTGGGTCGGCGTGTCCAGCTTCGTCGGCCTGGTGCCGCTCATCGTGTTCTCCATCTGGGGCGGCGCGATCGCCGACGCCTACGACCGGCGCAAGGTCCTGGTCGTCAGCTCCACCCTGATGTGGCTGACCACGGTCGGCCTGCTGGCCCAGGCGGTGCTGCACCTCGACAACGCCTGGTTGATGCTGGTGCTGATCGCCGCCCAGTCCGCGGCCTTCGGCATCAACAGCCCCGTCCGCCAGGCGATCATCCCGGCCCTCGTCGGCAGCGAGGAGGTGGCGGCGGCCAACACACTGGGCTTCACGGTGTCCAACGTGGCGGCGATCGGCGGCCCGGTCGGCGCCGGCGTGGTGATCGCCGCGTTCGACTTCTCCGCCGCGTACGCGGTCGACGCCCTGCTCTTCACCGTGGTGCTCTGGGCCGCGCTGCGCCTGCCCGCGCTGCCGCCCACCGGTTCGAGCAACCGCGCGGGGCTGCGCGACGTGCGCGACGGGCTGCGCTTCCTGGCCGGGCACAAGCTCATCCTGCTCACCTTCGCCATCGACATCGCGGCGATGGTCCTGGCGATGCCCAAGGCGCTGTTCCCGGTCGTCGCCGACCAGCACTTCGGGGCGTCGTCGCTGGGGTGGCTGTACTCCTCCATCGCGATCGGCGCCGTGCTGGCCGGCGTGTCGTCGGGCTGGATCGGGCGCGTGCGCCGGCAGGGGATCGCGCTCGTGCTCGCCGTCGTCGGCTGGGGCCTCGCCGTCGCCGCGGCGGGCGCGGTCCCGTGGCTGTGGGCGTGTGTGGCGTTCATGGCGGTGGCCGGCGCGGCCGACATGATCAGCGGCGTGTACCGCCAGACGGTGTTGCTCAGCGCCCCCAACGAGATGCGCGGCCGGCTGCAGGGCGTGTTCTTCGCCGTGGTGGCCGGAGGTCCACGTCTGGGTGACCTTCGGGCCGGATCGGTGGCCGACCTGACCAGCGCGAGCTTCTCATGGGTCAGCGGCGGGATCGCGGCCGCCGTGGTGGCGGTCATCCTCGGGCTGACTTTTCCCGTCCTCCTCCGCTACACCGACACGTCACACTGAGGATATTGTCGCGCCCATGGAAACCGCCGCCGCCGCGCAGCTCTCGCACGCGCCCTCGGGTACACAGTGGACGATCCGCTCGGGCGGCCATGAGGCCGTCATCGTCGAGGTGGGCGGGGGCGTGCGCACCTTCACCGCCGACGGGCGGGACGTCGTCGCCGGTTTCGACGAGCACGAGCGTGCGGTCGGCTGCGCCGGCCAGGTCCTGGCGCCGTGGCCGAACCGGATCCGCGACGGGCAGTACGCCTTCGGCGGCGAGCACCTGCAGCTGCCGCTGACCGAGCCGGAGCGCCACAACGCCATCCACGGCCTGGTCAACTGGACCCGCTGGGCGGCCGTCGAGGTGGCCGAGGACCGCATCACGGTCGCGCACGACCTGGTGCCGCAGCCGGGGTACCACTGGCCGCTGCGCCTGCAGACCACCTGGTCGGTGAGCGAGGCCGGGCTGAAGGCGGAGCACCTGGTGACCAACGTCGGCGACACGGCGGCCCCCTTCGGCCTCGCCGCCCACCCGTACGTCCTCGTGCCCGGCGTGCCCGTGGACGACCTCACCCTGCGCGTGCCGGCCCGCAACCGTCTGCTCGTCGACTCCCGCCTCCTGCCGATCGGCGCGGCCCGGGTGGCCGGCAGCGAATACGACTTCACGGATGGCCGCCGGCTCGGCGCCACCGTGCTCGACACGGCCTTCGGCGAGGTGGAGGCCGACGCCGACGGCGGCTCGCGGGTCGAGATCACCGCCCCCGACGGCCGGGGCGTCACCGTCTGGGCCGACGCCGCCTTTTCCTGGTGGCAGGTGTACTCCTCCGACACCCTCCCCGCCGACCGGCGGCGCAAGGCGCTAGGGATCGAGCCGATGACCTGCCCACCCGACGCATTCCGGTCGGGTCGTGACGTGGTGACCTTGGACCCGGGTTCGAGCTGGCGTGGCACCTGGGGGATCCGCGCGATCTAGGCTGCTGGCGTGGAGCTTTCCGAGGTGATCCGCCGGCGGCGGATGGTGCGCAACTACGACCCCGGCCGTCCGGTGCCGGCGGAGATCGTCGAGCGGCTGCTGGGGTACGCCACCCATGCCCCGTCGGCGGGCTTCTCGCAGGGCTGGGAGTTCCTGCTGCTCGACACCCCCGAGGACGTGGCCCGCTTCTGGGCCGCGACCTCGCCGGAGGAGCAGCTGCCGACGGGGTGGCTGGAGGGGATGAGCCGGGCGCCGGTCGTCGTCGTCCCGCTCAGCCACCGCGACGCCTACCTGGACCGCTACGCCCAGCCGGACAAGGGCTGGACCGACCGCGACGAGGCCCGCTGGCCCGTGCCCTACTGGCACATCGACACCGGGATGGCCAGCCTGCTGGTGCTGCTCGGCGCGGTCGACGAGGGCCTCGGCGCGTGCTTCTTCGGCATCACCCCGGACCGGATCGCGCAGTTCCGGGCCGAGTTCGGGGTGCCCGAGGCATACTTCCCGATCGGCGCGATGACCATCGGCTACCGGGCCCAGGACAAGCGCTCGCCCTCGCTCAAACGGGGGCGCCGGGAGTCGCCGAGCGTTACGCACCGAGGCAACTGGGGTAACCGAGACGCCTCGTGATCCGCTTTTTGTCGTACCCGGTCGGTACCCTGGCACGGGTCAGGGGGGTGAAACGTTCATGATCTTCAAGGCGGTCCGCGACGGTCGGCCGTATCCGGAGCATGGGCTGACACTGAAACAATGGTCCGAGATCCCGCCCCGGCCGGTGCGGCTCGACCAGCTCATCACCACCAAGCGTGAGCTCGCCCTGGACAAGCTGCTGGCGGAGGACTCGACCTTCTACGGCGACCTGTTCCCGCACGTCGTGCAGTGGGAGGGCGCCCTCTACCTGGAGGACGGCCTGCACCGCGCGCTGCGGGCCGCGCTGCAGCAGCGCACGTCCATCCACGCCCGGGTCCTGCAGGCCTGAACGCTGAGGCCCTGTCCTGCCGATGATGCCGGCCTGCGACGCTCGGCCTGATCGACAGGATGGGGCCTACGCTGGGGGCGTGACGACGACGCCGCGCCCCCTCGACCTGCTCGATCTCGACGGCCTGCACTCCGAGGAGGAGCTGGCCATCCGGGGCGTGGTCCGCCGCGTGGTCGACGATCACGTCCGGCCCAACGTGGCCGAGTGGTACGAGCGCGGCCAGGTGCCGGTCCGCGACCTCGCCAAGGAGCTGGCCAAGGTCGGGCTGCTCGGCATGCACCTGGAGGGCTACGGCTGCGCCGGGGCGAGCGCGGTCGCCTACGGGCTGGCCTGCCTCGAGCTTGAGGCCGGCGACTCCGGGGTGCGAAGCCTGGTCTCGGTGCAGGGGTCGCTGGCGATGTTCGCGATCGCGAAGTTCGGCTCGGATGAGCAGAAGGACGAGTGGCTGCCGCGCATGGCGGCCGGCGACGCCATCGGCTGCTTCGGGCTGACCGAGCCCGACCACGGCTCCGACCCCGCCTCGATGAGCACGCGGGCGCGCCGCGACGGCGACGACTGGGTGCTCAGCGGCGGCAAGATGTGGATCACCAATGCGCCGGTGGCCGACGTGGCCGTGGTGTGGGCGCGCGCCGACGAAGGCGTGGTGGGTTTCGCGGTACCGCTGAACACCCCCGGCGTCAGCACCCGCGAGGTGCACCACAAGCTCTCCCTGCGGGCCTCCTGCACCGGGCAGATCTTCCTCGACGACGTGCGCCTGCCGGACTCGGCGCGGCTGCCGCTGGCCCGTGGGCTGAAGGCGCCGCTGTCCTGCCTCACCGAGGCGCGCTACGGCATCGTGTGGGGCGCGATCGGCGCCGGCCGCGACAGCCTGCACACCGCGCTGGACTACGCCGGCGCCCGCGAGCAGTTCGGCCGGCCCATCGCCGGCTTCCAGCTCACCCAGGCCAAGCTGGCCGACGCCGCGGTCGAGCTGCAGAAGGGCTACCTGCTGGCGCTGCACCTGGGCCGGCTGGCCGACGCCGGCAAGCTGCGACCGGAGCAGGTCAGCGTGGGCAAGCTCAACAACGTGCGGGAGGCCCTCGCCATCGCCCGGTCGTGCCGCACGATCCTCGGCGCCAACGGCATCAGCGCCGAGTATCCGGTCATGCGCCACGCCGCCAACCTGGAGACGGTGCTCACGTACGAGGGAACCTCGGAGATCCATCAGCTGGTCATCGGCCAGGCGCTCACGGGGGTGTCCGCGTTCGCCTGAGATCGACTCGCGACGGTTTGCGCCGCCCCTTACCTTGATGGAGAGCAATTCCTCCCATCAACGGAGTCGAGCATGGCCGACAAGGACGAGTCGAAGACTTCGGAGTACCCCGAGGTCACTTCCGGCGCCGGCTGGAACCCGCAGATAGGGGATCCGGTCGATCCGCGACCGAGTGATGAGCGACGCCCGATCGAGGGCCAGATCGTCGACCAGCGCGAACCGATCGTCATCAAGCAGGGCGGCGGCGCGATGCGCGGGCTGTTCTGGCTGGTCGCCTCGATCGGCCTGGTCGTCGCGCTGGTGCTCGGGGCCAAGACCATCGGGCTGTTCCCCGGACTGAAGAACCCCTTCGCCCAGGAGCAGACCGACCGGAGCGGCCCGGCGCTGCTCAAGTCCGTGCAGGACCTCAGCCAGTTCGTCGCCGCCGAGGGCAACTTCCAGGTCATCGTCGACGTGCAGAAGGACCGCAAGTACGTCCCGGACTTCCTGCTCAACGAGCGCATCCTGTTCGTGGCGGCGGGTTCGGTCGAGGTGTACGTCGACTTCGCCAGCATCGGCCAGGGCGCGGTGAAGGAGTCGGAGGACCGCCGCACGGCCGAGATCAACCTGCCGGCGCCCCAGCTGCGGCCGGTCCGGATCGACAACGACCACAGCTACGTCTACCAAGAGGACCGCGGCATCTTCAACCGCATCGGCGACGCCTTCAGTTCGGACCCGAACCGCCTGCAGGAGGTCTACAAACTCGCCGAGCAGAAGATCGGCGACGCGGCCAAGGACGCCGGGCTGCAGAAGCGCGCAGAGGATAACACCCGCAAGATGCTCCAGCAGTTCCTGGCCGCACTGGGGTACACATCGGTGACCGTGAACTTCGCGGCGGCCTGAGCGTCGGGCCGAACTGCAGAAGTTCCCTGGCAGTAGTTGCGCGGTAACACGGCGAACACTGGTCATTCACCCGATGGACCAACTTGCGTGCGCCTCATCACAGTATTTGACTCGGGGTACCTGGCCGATCCGCGAATTGCTGACCTGGGGCGGAGGTGACGGTGGCTACCGTCGCGCTCAAAGATGTGATGAAGGTGTTCGCCGACGGCACTATTGCCGTCGACCGCGTGAACCTGGACGTGGGCCAAGGCGAGTTCATGGTGTTGCTCGGTCCGAGCGGCTGCGGCAAGTCGACGCTGCTGCGCATGGTGGCCGGCCTGGAGGACCCGACCTCCGGCGCGATCATCATGGACGGCGAGCTGGCCAACGACCTGCCCCCGCGGGAGCGCGGGGTCGCCATGGTCTTCCAGGACTTCGCCCTGTATCCGCACATGACGGTCGGCGAGAACATCGGCTTCCCGCTTCGGCTGTCCGGCATCGAGCCCGAGCCGCGGGCCGAGCAGGTCGCCGAGGTGGCCAGCGCGCTGGGCATCGGTGACGTGCTGGCCCGCAAGCCGGGCCAGCTCTCCGGTGGCCAGCGCCAGCGTGTTGCGATGGGCCGCGCCATCGTGCGCCGGCCGAAGCTCTTCCTCATGGACGAGCCCCTGTCGAACCTGGACAGCGGCCTGCGCGCCGAGCTGCGGGCCGAGATCTCCGGGCTGGTCCGCGAGCTCGGCGTGACCACGATCTACGTCACCCACGACCAGGCCGAGGCGCTGACCATGGCCGACCGGGTGGCGATCCTGCGCAAGGGCGTGCTGCAGGACGTCGGGACGCCGACGCAGGTGTACGGCCGCCCGGCGACGCTCTACGTCGCCGCCTTCCTCGGCAGCCCGCGGATGAACCTGCTCGAGGCCGAGGTGTACGTGCACCTCGACCGGCACATCGCGCTGCACATGGGCGACCAGGTGCTGCACCTGCCCTGGAACGACCTGCGTTCGCGGCAGGTGGCCCACTTCCACGGCGAGCGCATCGTCATCGGGGTCCGGGCGGAGGCGTTGACCCCGGTGCCGGACTCGACCACCGGCGACGTGTTGAGGGGCCGGATCCGGTACCTCGAGCACCACGGCCACGAGTCGCTGGCGTTCCTCGACATCGGGGCGACCGCCGTGATCGTCGACGAGATCGGCAAGCCCCCGACCGACGTGCCGATCAACGGCGGCGGTCTGCGCCGGTTCGTCAGCAAGCTCACCGGCCGCGGCGGCGTGGGCATGGACGACGAGCTCGTCGGCGCCGGCGTGAACGGGCGCGTCCCGCAGCAGCGCCGCCCGGCCAACCGCGAGAGCGTGCTGTCCGACCCGGGCCGGCACCACCGCCGCCCCGCGGAGCTGGCGGTGCGCCTCGCGCCGTACCCGAATGTCACGCACGGTCACCCGTTGACCGTCGCTGTGCGCATGGAAGCACTGCACTTTTTCGACGAAAGAGGACAACGCATCGACGTGGGGTGGCGCTGAGTGACAGGTCTCACATAGCCTTCGCCGATGGCAGCCTATGGCGAATCCGGATCCGGACTGCTCATCATCGAGCGCATCCTGCGCGATCGTGATGGCATCTGGCGGCAGATCGGCGAAGAGCGAGACCTCGGCAAGCTGACGAAGCAGATGCTGTACAGCTCCGTGGTGGCCCTGGCCTGCTACGGAGCTGTGCTCGGCGCCTCCAGCAGCGTCCTTCAGGCCGTGTTGTCGGCCGCGAAGCTGCCGCTGCTGTTCCTCATGACGCTGGCCATCTGCCTTCCCACGCTGTACCTGTTCAACCTGGTCTTCGGGGCCCGGCTGCAGGTCAAGCAGGCGCTGGCGCTGGTCATGGTCACGATCACGGTGACCTCGGTGCTGTCCCTGGCGTTCGCTCCCATCAGCCTGTTCTTTCTCATCACCGCGTTCAGCTACGAGTTCTACAAGATCCTCAACGTGGCCATCCTGACGCTGACCGCGTTCGTCGGCCTGCGGTTCCTGACCAGCGGCATGCGGGCCCTCAACGAGCACACGGCCAGGCTGACCGCCGCCCGGCGGGCCGAGAAGGAGCGGCTGGAGCGCGAGGAGGCCGCCGCCCTGGAGGCGCTGGCCACCCCGGACGATGCCGCGCCGGTCTCCCCGGCGCCGGCCCTCGTTCCCGTTCCTGTTGCCCCGGTTGCCGGTACCTCGGCTGCCGTTGCCCCGGCGTCCGGTGGGCCGGAGCAGCCGCTCGTCATGCCCGACGGCCGGACCGTCTATCCGGTGGCCTTCCCGCAGCCGCTGGCGCCCGTGCTGCACCAGCCCCAGCCCCTGCCGCAGCAACTGGCGCCGGGGGAGCGACCGGCCAGCATGACCCTGCTCAACGTGTGGATCCTGCTGTTCGGCTTCGTCGGCACGCAGCTGGCCTGGACGCTGCGGCCCTTCGTCGGCTCCCCGGGCGAGCCGTTCGAGATCTTCCGCACGATCGAGGGCAACTTCTACGTCGACATCGTCCGGGCGATCGGCGAGCTGTTCTCCTAGATGTTTACCGGTCGGTAACATCGCCGGCATGAGCATTGACTCGAAGGCGCTGGCCGAGGGCCTCATCTCGGCCGTACCGTTCGCGCGCACCGTCGGCATCGAGATCGCCGACGTGACGGTGGACGGGGACGACGTGCGGGCCGTCGCGACGCTCCCGGACGAGCCGCGGCTGCACAATCACGTGGCCGGCCCGCACGCCGGCGCCCTGTTCGCGCTGGGCGAGACCGCCTCCGGCGCGGTGGTGATGGCCGCCTTCGGCCCGCACCTCGCGGTCGGCACGCCGCTGGCGGTGCGCGCCGACATCGCCTACGCGAAGCTGGCCCGGGGCCCCGTCCGGGCCACCGCCACCCTCGGCCGGCCGGTCCAGGACGTGATCGACGAGCTGGCCGCGGGCGGTCGGCCGGAGTTCCCGGTGGCCGTCGAGATCACCCGCGAGGACGGCGCGGTCACCACCGCGATGACCGTTGTGTGGACACTGCGTCCCAGCAGCTGAGTGCCCGGCTCTGGTACAAGCCGGTTAACTACTGGAAGGTTTCTTGACTATTACTGAGATGTGATGTGACCATCATCGCCAGGCTCGAAGGGGTGGTCACGCATGGATGTAAACACGGGGGTCGACCTGGGCCGCATGGCTGATGCCGTGCTGCAGCCGGGGTTCGTTGGCAAGGAACCACCGACCTGGTTACGCCGCCGCCTCGCCGACGGGCTGGGCGGCGTCGTGCTGTTCGCGCGCAATGTCGTCGACCGCGACCAGGTGGCCGAGCTGACCGCCGCCCTGCGGGCCGAGAAGCCCGACGTCATCGTGGCCATCGATGAGGAGGCCGGAGACGTCACCCGGATCGACGCGCACACCGGCAGCCCCTGGCCGGGCAACCTTGCCCTGGGCGCCATCGACGATCCGGCGCTGACCCGCGAGATCGCCGGGCACATCGGGCGGGACCTGGCCGCGGTCGGCATCACCTTCGACTACGCGCCCGACGCCGACGTGAACAACGACCCCAACAACCCGGTGATCGGCTCGCGAGCCTTCGGGGCCGAGCCCGAGCGGGTCGCCCGGCACGCCGCGGCCTGGATCGCCGGGCTGCAGGGGGCCGGCGTGGCGGCCTGCGCCAAGCACTTCCCCGGGCACGGGAACACCAGCGTCGACTCGCATCTCGACGTACCGCTGATCAAGGCCGGCCGGGCCGACCTCGACGCTGTCGAGCTGGTCCCCTTCCGGGCCGCCATCGCCGCCGGCGTCCAGGCCGTGATGAGCGCCCATATGCGGGTCCCGGCGCTGGACCCCGATTTCCCGGCCACCCTCAGCCGCAAGATCATGACCGAGCTGCTGCGCGGCGAGCTCGGCTTCGACGGCCTGATCGTCACCGACGGCATCGAGATGCGCGCCATCTCCGACCGCTACGGCCTGGCCCACGCCACCGTGCTGGCCCTGGCGGCCGGCGCGGACGCGATCTGCGTCGGCGGCGACCACGCCGACGAGGAGACCGCCGTCATGCTGCGCGACGCCATCGTCGCCGCGGTGCGCTCGGGCGAGCTGCCCGAGGAGCGCCTCGCCGACGCCGCGGCCCGGGTCGCCCGGCTGGCCGCCTGGTCGGTGGCCGCGCCGAAGGCCACCCCGGACCCGCGGGCGAACGAGATCGGGCTGTCGGCGGCCCGGCGGGCGCTGCGGATCACCGCGCCGGACGCGACCTTCCCGCTGGCGGGCGCGCCGTATGTGATCGAGTTCCAGCCGCAGCTCAACATGGCGATCGCGCCCGAGACGCCGTGGGGGCTTCTGGCGCCGCTGTCCGAGCTGGCCCCGGCCACCACCGGCGCGACGCTGACCTCGGAGGAGGGGCTGCCGGCCGCGCTGCGGGCGTCGGCGGGCTACCCACTGGTCCTGGTCGTGCGCGACCCGCACCGCTACCCGTGGATGGCGGATGCCTTGAGTGCCTCCTTGGCGGTACGTCCCGAGGCCACCGTGGTCGAGATGGGCGTGCCGGCCGATCCGCGCGGCGACGTGCACATCGCGACGTTCGGCGCCACGGCCGCGGCCGGTCGCGCGGTCGCCGAGCTGCTCGTCGGTCACCGCGGCGCGTGACCAGCTCTGGGCTCATGGCGTTGCGCGACGGCCGGGTAACCCTGAGACGCCGCTCAGCGACGGCACCAGCGTTGTTTCCCCGCCCGGTCTAGCATGCCGGTATGTCCCCCACCCAGTCCCGCCGCGGTCTGCTCGTAGCCGGCGTCGCCGCCCTCACGGCCCTGCTCGTCCTCACGGGCTGCTCGGACAAGTCCGACAAGAAGGGCGGCGCGCCGGCCGCCGACCCCAACCTGCCGGCCGCTGACGGGCTGCTCAAGGACTCCTCGGCGGCGATGGCGGGCATCAAGAGCGCCAAGTTCCTCATCGCCGCGGACGGCACGATCGCCGGCGTCGCCATCAAGCGCGCCGACGGCGTGCTGACCAAGGAGGGCAACGCCCAGGGCACCGCGCAGGTCGAGCAGATGGGCACCACGGCCGACCTGGCGTTCACGGTCGTCGGCCAGACGATGTGGCTCAAGGGCCCGACCGGCGACTACCAGCAGATCCCGCTGGCGCTGGCCGCGTCCGTCTACGACCCGTCGGCCATCCTCGACCCCGACCGCGGCATCGCGAAGGTCATCGGCACGGCCACCGAGGCCAAGACCGAGGCCTCCGAGCCCGTTGACGGCAAGGACACCTACCGCGTGAGCGCGAAGTTCCCGGCCGAGCACCTCTCCAAGGTCGTCCCCGGCGTCACCGGCAGCGTCCCCGGCCGCCTATGGGTCGCCAAGGACAGCAAGCGGCTGCTCAAGGCCGCGTTCGACCTGCCGGCCGTCGGCGACGCCAGGGGCGGCACGGTCACCGTGACCTTCACGGAGTTCGACGCCCCCGTCACCATCACCGCGCCGAAGTAGCCGCCGCGATGACCCTGCGGGCCGAGGCGAGCACCGAAGCGGCCGCGCCGGCCGATGGTTCGCGCCGCCGCCTGGCCATCGGCGTCGGCGGCGCGACGGTGCTGCTGGCGGCGCTGGACGCGTACGTCGTCGTGGGCGTGCTGACCGACATCCTCGACGCGCTGCACATCGCGACCAACCGGCTGGAGCGGGTCACGCCGGTCGTCACCGGCTTCCTGCTCGGCTACATCGCCGGCATGCCGCTGCTCGGCTCCCTCTCCGACCGCCTGGGCCGCCGCGCGGTGCTGATCGGCTGCCTGGTGGGCTTCGCGGCCGGCTCGGCCCTGACCGCCGCCTCGTCCGACTCGGTCTGGCTGCTGACCGCCGGCCGGACCGTGCAGGGCCTGGCCGGCGGCGCCCTGCTCCCGGTCACCCTGGCCCTGGCCGGCGACCTGTGGTCCGAGCGGCGCCGCGCCACCGTCCTCGGCGCCGTCGGCGCGGCCCAGGAGCTGGGCAGCGTCCTCGGCCCGCTCTACGGCGTGGCCATCGCCGCCCTGCTCGGCTCCTGGCGCGGCATCTTCTGGCTCAACCTGCCGCTGGCCGCCGTGGCGATCGCGCTGGTGTGGTTCGCTCTGCCCGGCCACCCGCGCCCGGAGGCCCGCCGCACGGACGTCGTCGGTGGTCTGCTGCTGGCCGTGGCGCTGGGCGCGGCCGTCGTCGCCCTCTACAACCCCGACCCGGAGAAGGCGGTCCTGCCCCCGTGGGGCCCGTGGACCCTGGCCGGTGCCGCGGTCGCCGGCGCCCTCTTCGTCGCCTGGGAGCTGCGCGCCCGCACCCGCCTGGTCGACCTGCGCGACGCCCGCCCCCGCCCGTTCTTCGCCGCCCTGGCCGCCAGCTTCTGCGCCGGCGCCGCGCTGATGGTCACCCTGGTCGACGTCGAGCTCGTCGCCCAGACCCTGCTCGGCCGCGGCGGCGTGCACTCCACGCTGGTGCTGACCCGCTTCCTGATCGCCCTGCCCATCGGCGCCGTGCTCGGCGGCTGGCTGGTCGCCCGCCTGGGCGAGCGCTGGACCGCCGCGGCCGGCCTGCTCCTGGCCACCGGCGGCTACCTGCTCATCGCGGCCTGGCCGGCCGACGTGCTCCAGCGGCACTACCTGACCGTCCTGCCGCGCCTGGACACCGACCTGGCCCTCGCCGGCCTGGGCCTGGGCCTGGCCATCGCCCCGCTGTCCAGCGCGGTCCTGCGCGCCACCCCGCCAGCGCAGCACGGCGTGTCGTCCTCGGCCGTCGTGGTCGCCCGCATGATGGGCATGCTGATCGGCGTGGCCGCCCTCACTGCCTGGGGCCTGCACCGCTTCCACGAGCTGACCGCCCGCCTGAACTTCCCGCTGGTCTTCGGCAAGCCGGCGGACGAGCAGAAACGCCTGCTGGACACCTACAAGGCGGCCCTGCAGTCGGCGCTGCGCACCGAGTACCGCGAGATCTTCCTGGCCACCGCCGCCATCTGCCTGCTGGGCGCCGCCTGTGCCCTGCTCCTGCAGTCCCGCTCCCCGCGCTCGGACACCGCCACGCCCTGACCGCCCCTGTGATCTGCGAGAGCGATGCGCTCCTGCTCAAGCGCGTGGCGGCCCGTGGGGCGAGGCGCTCCTGCCTACGCGTGGCCGGCTGTGGGGCGAGGCGCTTCTGCGTGAGTGTGGCGCCTGCGGGGGAGCGCTCGTGTGTGAGTGCGGTGACCTGGGGCGGGGCTACTCGCAAAAGCGATAAGTCGGGCGCTGGCGCGCCACGACTTATCGGATTTATACCCCGACAGGCGGAAAGTTCGAAAAATCCCCAATGCCACCTGGTATCGGGGATTTCAGGACGAATTGGGGACTTCTCGGTATCCGTTGCGTCAGCGGCTCAGATGTGGCCGCCGGCCCGGGCGAGCGCGCAGATGGCGATGAGCCGCAGCGCGGGCCACTCGAGGTGGGCCCAGTCGACCTCGTTGGTCGGCGGGAGCTGCCACTGCGCCTCGATGAGGGCGTCGCGGACCCCGGCCGCGTACCCGGCCAGCGGCACCGCCGCGGGCCCGTGCTCCGGATCCCCGAGCGCATCACGTACCGCCGCCGCGTGCTGGTCGATCATCGCCTGCAGTCCGGCCGACTCGCGAGCCGCGGCCAGCCCGGGCTCGCCGAGCCAGGTCATGAGGCCGTTGAGCGTGGAGCGTGCGACGCTGCGCCGGTTGGCCTCGGAGAAGTCCCCGAACGCCCCGGGCCCGGCGGTGGTGAAGCTGGTGTCGTTGGACATGCCACCGACTTCGGCCGGCTCGCCCGTCGCCTGATGGGTGAACCCGGGCCGCACCCCGTTCCACCCACCCCGCTCCCGAACCACCGCTCACGCCCCCGCCGCCGTCGTCCGCCGCCCCGCGCCGGCAAAGACCGGCGCGGGTGGGTGGGAGTGGCCCGGGCCGCACCCCGGGCCACTCCCCGTCCCGCGCTGAGCCTCGCTGTGGAGGTGCGGGCTCAGGTGTAGTTGCGGGCCTTGGACTCGTCCGGCATGAGGACCCACAGGATCAGGTAGATCACGAACTGCGGGCCCGGGAGCAGGCACGAGATGAGGAAGATCAGGCGCATCAGGTTGGGGGGCATGCCGAAGCGGCGGGCCAGGCCCGAGCAGACGCCGGCGATCCAGCGGTTGTCACGAGGGCGGACGAGACTGGGCATCACTGGCTCCTCTGAACGATGTGTACCTCTCAACCGTAGAAATGCCCGCGGCGGCCGCCCTCCAACCTTTGGCGGAAATCCGGGCGGCGGACCACTAGGGATTGCTCCGCACGGGTAGCCGGTCGGTTGCCGCGCGTTGCGGGGTGGTTCGGGGGCTCAGTGAGCGTGTGACGGGTCCGATACCAGGTGCGTCCAACGACACTTGCTCCCGAACGGAAGGCTTCGCACAGTGACCCGGTTTGCCCGCCGTGCCACCACCATCGCCGCCGCCGGTCTGGCGGCCGCCCTCGGCCTCGCGATCGTCACGACCACCGGACCACAGGCCCTCGCGGCCGGCGCGCCCGTCGCGGCCGGCGTCGCGCACGTCGTCGAGGCCGTGGGGGCCAACGCGGCGAGCGCCGCCACCGGCGAGGACGCCGCCGCCAAGCTCAGCAAGAAGAAGAAAAAGAAGAAGTCCACCGCCAAGAAGACGCCGGTCAAGCCCGAGGTGCGGCCGACCAAGCCGGCCACGACGCCCGCCGCGCCGGCCCCGCCGGTCACGACGCCGACCGGCGACGGGACGTACGCCGCGATCGAGAACGACGTGGTCACCCTGACCAACAACTTCCGGCAGGCCAACGGGTGCGGCGCGCTGCGCGTCGACGGCCGTCTCGTCGCCGCCGCGCGGGCGCACAGCACCGACATGGTGACGCACAACTTCTTCGACCACACCGGCTCGAACGGCAGCAACTTCGTGCAGCGGGAGGCGGCCGCCGGGTACACCACCGGGGCCTCCGCCGAGAACATTGCCTGGGGGTACCGCACCGCCCAGGACGTGGTCAACGGCTGGATCAACAGCCCGGGGCACCGCGCCAACCTGCTGAACTGCTCGAGCGTCGCGGTGGGCGTCGGGCTGGTCTACAAGACCGACGGCACCCCGTACTGGACCCAGGACTTCGGCCGGGTCTGAGCCGAGCCAGCGACCGACCACGCAACGGGCCGAGACAACGACAGGCCACGCAACGGGCCGAGACAACGACCGACCACGCAATGAGCCGGGCAACGACCGACCACGCAATGGGGCGTGGTCGGACGGCTACATTCGCTGCTCGGGGAGATGACACAGAAAGTCTAGGAGGGGTTCACGGGCTCTGCTTAACGTCGGGCCGCATGAGGAATCTTCGACGTGTTGGGCTCGGCGTTGGCGTCGGCGTGCTGTCGCTGGCCGTCGCGGCCCCGAGCGCCTCGGCGCACGACTCGTTCGGGCAGGCCACGCTCACCGGCTGGGCCAGCCTGCCGGCGGCGACGTTCGTGTCGGCGAGCGACCCGTCCGGCGCGCTGCTGGGCGGCACCCCGTCCAACGGCGTCACCCCGCCCTTCGACGACCAGCCGATCCAGGGCTTCAGCGGCTTCATCAAGAACGGCGACGGCACCTTCGACGTCATCTCCGACAACGGCTACGGCAACAAGGCCAACAGCGGCGACTTCGTGCTGCGCATCCACCGCCTCGCCCCCGACTACGCCAAGAAGACCGTGGACGTCCTTGGCGGCATCAACCTGACCGACCCCAACGGCCACGTGCCGTTCGCCCTTACCCGCAAGGACCGCGTGCTCACCGGCGCCGACTTCGACATCGAGTCGATCCAGCGGGGCACGGACGGCTCGTACTGGATCGGCGACGAGTTCGGCCCGTACCTGCTGCACTTCGACCGGGCCGGCCGCCTGCTGCAGGCGCCGATCTCGCTGCCCGGCGTGCGCGCCCCGGAGAACCCGGCGGGCAACCCGAACCTGGGCAGCAGCAAGGGCTTCGAGGGCCTGGCCCAGTCGCCCGACGGTCGTAGGCTCTACGGCCTGCTCGAGGGCACCGTGGCCGGCGACCCGGCCGGCGCCCTGCGCTTCAACGAGTTCGACGTGGCCAAGCAGCAGTACACCGGCAAGATCTACACCTATCAGCTGGAGGACCCGGCCAACGCGATCGGCGACGCCATCGCCGTCGACGATGACCGTTTCCTCATCATCGAGCGCGACAACGGCCAGGGCGCCACCGCCAAGTTCAAGCGGATCTACCTGGCCGACAAGCGCGACCGCAACCGCGACGGCAAGATGGACAAGACCCTGGTCGCGGACCTCATGAACATCGCCGACCCGCGCCACCTGGGCGGCACCGCGGACGTGTTCACCTTCCCGTTCCAGACCATCGAGGGCATCGTGATCCTCGACGACCGGACCCTGGGCGTGGTGAACGACAACAACTTCCCGTTCTCCAGCGGCCGCACGCCGGGCCAGCCGGACAACGACGAGTTCATCACGATCCGCCTGACCGACAGCCTGCACGCCGACAAGCGCTTCCTGCGTTAAGCACGAAGGCGGTGTGCAGCCTCGATCCACAAGAGCCCGCAGCCTCAAGAGGTTAGGGAACCAGGCTGCACACCGCCAGCAGGCGCAGCATCGCCCAGGACGGGCGCGACCAGTCCTCGAGGGGGTCGCCGGCGTCGCGGGCCGCGTCGCGGATCGCCGCCGAGTAGCCGGCTAGGGCCACCGGGTCGAGCAGCGCCCCGCCGAGCGACTCGCGGATCGCGGCCGCGTGCTGGTCGACCCGGGCCAGCAGATCGGGGCGGCCGGCCACGGCGGCCCGGCCCGGGCGCCCGATGGTGGCCGCGAGCTCGGACAACCCGGCCCGCGCGATCCACGTCCGGCGCCCGGCGGTCAGTTCATCGAAGGGTGCGCTCACGCCGCGACGATAAGCCCGGCGGGCGGGCCGACGCACCCCCTACTTGCGCGCCGCGCCCGGGGTTGGGCCGAACCGCCAGGTTCGCCCGGTTGTTCCGGTGGGTAATTGGACCCGCATGGCGGATCGCGACGAGACCCCTGTTGAGCGATACGACCGCAATTGGGCGGAACTGCTCCAAGAACTGCGCGTGGCCCAGACCGGCGTGCAGTTTCTCTTCGCGTTTCTGCTGACGCTGCCGTTTAACAACCGATTCGGCCAGGTGTCCTCTGGACAGAAGGCCACCTATGTGGCCACGATCGTGTGCACCGCGATCGCGACGGTCTGCCTCATCGCCCCGGTGAGCCACCATCGCATTCTGTTCCGCCGCGGCCGAAAGGCACAACTGGTCGCGGTGAGCAGCAATCTCGCCGGCGTCGGCCTGTTCTTCCTGTGGCTGTCGATCGTGGGCGCCATTTTCCTGATTTTCGAAGTGGTCGTGGGAACGTCCTGGGCGATCGCGGTCGGCGCGGCGTTCTCCGCGGCGTTCATCGGCATCTGGTACGTCGTTCCGCTCCTCAAGCGCTGACCGCACCTGACACCGACGATGGGGTCCGGCGCCGCGAAGGCGTCGCGAAGGCGCCGGACCCCTCGTGGTCACACCAGCCAGACCACCAGCGCGACGATCGCGGCGATCACCACGACGACGGGCAGCGCCAGCTTGAGCAGCGTGCCCGTGCCGGCCACGTCGGTGAGGTTGACCGCCTCGACCTCGGGCTTCGCCTCCAGGGCCGCCACGGGCGCCTCCTGCGGGGCTGCCGAGGGCGCCTCCTGCGGGGCCGCGACGGGCGCCTCCGCCACGGCGTCCACGGTGGACTGCTCGGCGGCGAGCCGCTCCTCGAGGTTGTTGACGAACTGGGTCAGCAGGCGGGTGCTGATGTCCGCGATCGTGCTGCGACCCATCTGCGCCAGCGGCCCGGCGATGTTCAGGTCCGTCTCCACCTGGACCTTCGTCGACGTACCTTCCGGCACGAGGACCGCCGTGACGAGCGCCGAGGCGCGGCCCTTGCCGCTCGCGTCGCGGCCCTTGGCCTCGATGACGGCCCGGTGCGCGGTCTCGTCCTGCTCCTTGAACACCGCGGTCCCGGAGAACTGCGCGGTCATGGGGCCGACCTTGACCTTGACCTTGCCCTGGTACTCGTCGCCGGAGACCCCCGTCAGCTGGGCGCCGGGCATGCAGGGGGCGATCCGCTCGATGTCGGTCAGGACTTTCCAGGTCTCATCGAGCGGCCGCGCGACGACGAACTCGTTGGTGAGCAGCATGGGAAGGGGAACCTCCGGTGAGGGCGTCGAGGAGTGGTGCGACGGCGGTCAGCGAGTGCCCGCTGACCACGGCGTCGCAGTGGGGCCACGCGGCCGCCATGCCGCCGACCAGCGGCTGGTAGCGCGGGCTCTGGGTCCGGGGATTGACCCAGACGATGCGGTGGGCGAGGCGACGCAGGCGGGCCATCTCGGCGCCCACCTGCGCGGGGTCGCCGGTCTCCCAGCCGTCGGAGACGATGAGCACGACGGCGCCGCGGGCCAGGCCCCGCCGCCCGTGCTCGTCGTTGAAGCGCTTGAGCGCCGCGCCGATGCGGGTGCCGCCCGACCAGTCCGGGGCGGCCTGCCCGGCCCGGTGCAGGGCGAGCGCCGGGCGGGTGCGGCGGGCCAGTAGCCGGGTCAGCCGGGTCAGCCGGGTGGCGAACGTGAAGACCTCGGCCCGGGAGGCACCGGCCGCGCAGTACAGCAGCTGGATCATCGCCCGCGCGTAGGGCTCCATCGAGCCGGAGATGTCGCACAGCACCACCAGGCGGCGGGGCTTCTCGCGGTGGGCCCGGCGGGGCAGCCGCAGCGGCTCGCCGCCGGTGCGCCGGGCGCGGCGCAGTGCGGCCCGCAGGTCGACCAGCCGGCCGTCGGCGGCGGGGCGGAAGCGGCGGCTGCGCCGGGGCGGCGTGGCGAAGCGCAGGTGCCGCATCAGCTCGGCCAGCCGGGCCAGCTCCTCCTCGGAGAGGGTGGCGAAGTCCCGGCCGGCGAGTCGCTCGGCCGCGCTCCCGGCCATCCCGACGGGCACCTCCACCACCTGCGAGGACCCGCCGGAGCCGTCCGAAAGCGACGGACTCGAGGCCTTCGAGTGGGTGGTCGCCCCGGCCGCGTTGAGGTCGCCCCGGAATTCGGCGATGTCCTCGTACCCCCGGAAGACCGCGTCGAAGACGGCGTCCAGGATCTCGAAGTGGGCCGGATCGGAGACGAGCGTCGCGCGGGCGCACCGGTGCAGCTCGTCGACGGTCCGCGGCTCGAGCAGCGTGATGGACTGCGCGAACCGCGCGGCCCGGTCGGGGCCGACGGGCAGGCCCGCCCGGTGCAGCGCCGCGCCGAACCGGCCGACGAGGTCAGCCAGCGATGTCGGCGAGAATGGCACGGGCCGCCTCCTCGTCCTCGCGGTACTTGAGCACCGCGCCGAGCGTGGCCTCCGCCGACGCCACGTTGAGCGGCAGGCCGAGCAGCTGCAGGGCGTTGGCCCACGAGATCGCCTCGGCCACGCCGGGCGGCTTGACCAGGTCGGTGGCGCGCAGCTTGGACACCGCGCCGGCCACCCGGCCGGCGAGCGGCTCGCCGGCCGCGGGCACCCGGCGGCGGATGATGGCGGCCACGCGGTCCGCGTGCGGGTAGGCGATCCAGTGGTACAGGCAGCGGCGCAGCAGCGCGTCGTGCAGGTCCCGGGTCCGGTTCGAGGTGAGCAGCACGATCGGCGGCACGACCGCCTTGCGGGTGCCCAGCTCCGGGATGGTGACCGAGCCCTCGGCCAGCAGCTCGAAGAGGAACGCCTCGAACTCGTCGTCGGCCCGGTCGACCTCGTCGATGAGCAGCACGGCCGGGCGCGGGCCCGGGTGCTCGATCGCGGCCAGCAGCGGCCGGCGCAGCAGGTACTCGGGGGCGAAGAGGTCGGCCTCGCGCGGCATCTCGCCGCGCGCCTCGGCCAACCGGATGCCGAGCAGCTGGCGCGGGTAGTTCCACTCGTACAGGGCCTCGGCGGCGCTGAGCCCCTCGTAGCACTGCAGCCGGATGAGCGGCGTGTCCAGGGCGGCGGCCAGCGCGGCGGCGGCGGCCGTCTTGCCCACGCCGGGCTCGCCCTCGAGCAGGACCGGCTGGCGCATGTGCAGGGCGAGGTACAGCGCGGTGGCCAGGCCGGCATCCGCGAGGTAACCCTGCCGGTCGAGGCCCTCGACCAGCGCGTCGACGCTGTCGATCACAGCTGACCGCTTTGGTCCGGCGTCCAGCGCAGCTGGTATCGGCCCGGGGCGTCGGCGAAGGCGCGGCGGCAGCCGGTGCCGCAGAAGTAGTAGACCGTGCCCTCGTGCTGGTAGTGCAGCGCGTCCGGGACCACGGCGACGTCCATGTTGCAGACGGGATCCTTCGCGATCTGCACCGCGGAAGCGACCTGTACCGCGGAAGCGATCTGCACCGGGGACGCGATCTGTACCGCGGAAGGCTTCTCCAGCAACGGCAGCATGGTGCGGACCGGCTCGCCGGGCGGCGGGGCGGTCTGGCGGGGACGGGACGAGATGACCTCGGCCAGGACCGACAGCGCGATCTCGGGCGCGGTCCGCGCGCCGATGTCGAGGCCGGCCGGCGCGTGGATGGTGGCCTTCTCGGCGTCGCTCAGGTCCAGCTCGGCCAGCACCGCCGTCGCGCGCTTGCGGCTGGCGACGAGGGCGACGTACGGAATCCGCGCCTTGACCGCCGCGGTGAGGATCTCGGCCTCGTCCCGCCCGTGCGAGGCGACCACGACGGCGCTCGCGTCGAGGGGGATCGGGGTCTGCGCGGTCTCGGCGCGGGACCCCTCCCAGCCCACGGCGCGGGCCACGTCGGCGAGGGCCCGCGCGACGGGCGCCTCGCCGTAGACGAAGACCAGCGGCGCCGGGATCATCGCCTCGAGGAAGATTTCGAGGGTACCGCCGGAAAGACACGGATTCGCGACCGTGAGCAGCCCTTCGGCGCCGGGACGGTCCTCGGGCCCCTCGGCGTCCGGGGTGATGCGCAGCAGCGTCGACTCGCCCGTCTCCAGCAGCTTGAGCCCCTGGAGACGGACGGTCGACTCGGCGCAGGTGCCGCCGACGAACCCCTCGAGCGTGCCGTCGGGCAGCACCAGGGCACGGTCGCCGGCCTTGGCGCTGGTCGGACGCTCGGCCCGGACCACGGTCGCGAGCACGAACGGGGTCCGGCCCACGCGGAGCTGGTCGGCACGAACGAGGAGGTTCATCGGTTTCCCTTACTTAGCTGATCGCGAGGTCGGTGCGGATCGGGTTGCCCTGCACGGCCCGCCAGACGTTCGACGGGGTGAGGGGCATGTCCGCGTGCCGGACCCCGAAGGGCTTGATCGCGTCGAGGACGGCGTTGACCACCGCGGCCGGGGAGCCGACGGTGGCGGACTCGCCGACGCCCTTGGCGCCGATCGGGTGGTGCGGCGACGGGGTGACGGTCTCGCCGAGCTCCCACGAGGGGCACTCCAGCGCCGTCGGCAGCAGGTAGTCCATGAGCGAGGCGCCGAGGTGGTTGCCGTCCTCGTCGAACGCCATGAGCTGCATGAGCGCCATGCCGATGCCGTCGGCGAGGCCGCCGTGCACCTGGCCCTCGACGATCATCGGGTTGATCCGCACGCCGCAGTCGTCGACCGCGATGAACCGGCGCACCTTGACCTGGCCGGTGGCCGGGTCGACGTCGACGACGCAGATGTACGCGCCGAACGGGTAGGTGAGGTTCGGCGGGTTGTAGACGGTGGTCGCGTCCAGGTGGCCCTCGACGCCCTCGGGCAGCTCGAGGCTGGAGTGCGCGGCCATCGCGATCTCCTGGATGGTCTTGCCCTGGTCCGGGTCGCCCTTGACGAAGAAGCGGCCCTTCTCCCAGTCCAGGTCGTCCGGGGAGACCTCGAGCATCGCCGAGGCCACGATCCGGGCCCGGTCGCGCACCTTGCGGGCCACGATCGCGGTGGCCGCCCCGGAGACCGGGGTGGAGCGCGAGCCGTAGGTGCCCAGGCCGAACGGCGTCTGGTCGGTGTCGCCGTGCACGACCTCGATGTCGTCCGGGGAGATGCCGAGCTCCTCGGCGACGATCTGGGCGAACGTCGTCTCGTGGCCCTGGCCCTGGGTCTGCACCGACAGCCGCAGCACGGCCTTGCCGGTCGGGTGCACGCGCAGCTCGGCACCGTCGGCCATGCCCAGCCCGAGGATGTCCATGTGCTTGCGCGGGCCCGCGCCGACGCCCTCGGTGAAGAAGCTGATGCCGATGCCCATGTACTCGCCGCGCTCGCGCTTCTCGGCCTGCTCCTGGCGCAGCTTGTCGTACCCGACCATGTCCATGGCCAGGCGCAGCGCCTTCGGGTAGTCGCCCGAGTCGTACTCCCAGCCGGTGGGCGTGGTGTAGGGGAACTGCTCCGGCTTGAGCAGGTTCTTCATCCGCAGCTCGGCCGGGTCCATCTTCAGCTCGTAGGCCAGCACGTCGATCATCCGCTCGACGAGGTACACGGCCTCGGTGATGCGGAACGAGCAGGCGTACGCCACGCCGCCCGGCGCCTTGTTGGTGTAGACGCCGGTGACGTCGCAGGAGGCCGCCTCCAGGTCGTAGGAGCCGGTGAAGATGTGGAAGAAGCCCGCCGGGAACTTGGTGGGCTGGGCAGTACCGTTGAAGGCACCGTGATCGGCGAGGACCTTGACCCGCAGGGCCTTGATCTTGCCGTCCTTCGTCGCCGCGATCTCGCCGCGCATGTGGTAGTCGCGGGCGAACGCGGTCGCGGTCAGGTGCTCGTTGCGGTCCTCCATCCACTTGACCGGCTTGCCCGTGACGATCGAGCCGACGATCGCCAGCACGTAGCCGGGGTAGATGCCGACCTTGCCGCCGAAGCCGCCGCCGATGTCGGGGGAGACGACCCGGATCTTGTGCTCGGGCAGCCCGGCCACCAGCGCGTACACCGTGCGGTGGGCGTGCGGCGCCTGGGTCGTCGAGTAGATGGTGAGCTTCCCGCTGACCTTGTCGAAGTCGGCGACCGCGCCGCACGTCTCCAGCGGGGACGGGTGCACCCGGGGGTACAGGATGTCCTCGGCGACCACGACCTCGGACTCGGCGAAGACCCGGTCGGTCTGCTCCTTGTCCCCGGCCGACCAGTCGAAGATGTGGTTGTCGGTCTTGCCCTCCTTGTCGTCCCGGATGACCGGGGCGCCTTCGGCGAGGGCCTGCTTGGCGTCGGCGACGACCGGCAGCGGCTCGTAGTCGACCTCGATGAGCTCCAGGGCGTCGCGCGCGATGTAGTGGTTCTCGGCCACCACGAACGCGACTTCCTGGTTCTGGAAGCGCACCTTGTCGGTCGCGAGCACCGCCTGGGTGTCGTACGACAGGGTCGGCATCCAGGCCAGCTTCAGCGACTCGAGCGTCGCGCCGGTGATGACCGCCTTGACGCCGGGCAGTGCCTCGGCGGCGCTGGTGTCGATCGAGACGATCTTCGCGTGCGCGTAGGGGCTGCGCAGGAAGGAGCCGTGCAGCATGCCGGGCAGCTGGATGTCGTCGACGTAGTTGCCCTTGCCCCGGACGAACCGCGCGTCCTCCTTGCGGTGCATCCGCCCGAAGCCCATGGGCGTGGGGTTCTCGGTGACGGTCACGCGTCCGCACCTTCCTTTGCCGGTGCCTGGTGCTCGGCCGCCCAGCGAACGGACCGGATGATGTTCTCGTATCCGGTGCAGCGGCAGAGCTGGCCGGAGATGGCCTCGCGGATCTGCTGCTCGGACGGGTCGGGGTTCTCGTTCAGCAGCGCGCGGGCGGTGATCATCATGCCCGGCGTGCAGAAGCCGCACTGCAGGCCGTGGCACTGCACGAAGCCCTGCTGGACCGGGTCGAGGCCGTCCGGGCCCTCGAGGCCCTCGACGGTGCCGACCGTCTTGCCGTCGGCCATGACCGCCAGCACGGTGCAGGACTTCACGGGGACCCCGTCGAGCGAGACGGTACACACGCCGCAGTTGGACGTGTCGCAGCCCCAGTGCGTACCGGTGAGGCCAAGCTCGTTGCGCAGGAAGTGCACCAGCAACAGCCGGGGCTCCACGTCGCGGGTGTACTGCTCGCCGTTCACCGTCACGGTGATCTGCATGGTCTACGCCTCCTGCCCTCGCGCGCGGGCGGCCGCGGTGCGCAGCGCACGCACGGTCAGCTCGCCGGCGAGGTGCCGCTTGTAGTCGACCGGCCCGCGCTGGTCCGCGACCGGGTTGGTGTGCTCGGCGGCGATCCGCCCCGCCTCGGCGAACGTCTCCTGCGTGGCCGGCTTGCCCACGAGGAACGCCTCCGCCTCGGCCGCCCGGAAGTGCTCGGCCCCGACCGCGGCCAGGCCGATGCCGGCCGCCTTCACGGCGTCGCCGTCCAGCCAGACGGCGGCCCCGGCGGCCGCGACCGCCCAGTCGCCGACGCGGCGCTCGACCTTGTGGTACGCCGAGCCGCCGCCCGGCCGGATCGGCACCCGGATCTCGGTGAGCAGCTCGCCGGGCTCGACGACAGTCTCGTACGGCCCGACGTGGAACTCGGTCAGCGGCACGGTGCGCGACCCCCGCGCACCCTGGATCACCGCCGAGGCGCCCACCGCGGCGAACGCGGCGGAGAGGTCCTCGGCCGGATCCGCCTGGCACAACGAGCCGCCGACGGTACCGCGGTTGCGCACCAGCGGGTCGGCGATGACGCGTTCGGCGTCGGCGAAGATCCGGTAGTGCTCCTCGACGAGCGGCGAGGCGAGCAGCTCGGCGTGCCGGGTGAGCGCGCCGATGCGCAGCTGGTCGCCCTCGACCCGGATATAGGCCAACTCGGCAACGTCGTTGATGTCGATGAGCGCCGTCGGGCGGGCCAGGCGCAGCTTCATCATCGGAATGAGGCTGTGGCCGCCGGCGATCACGCGGGCGTCCTCACCCCACTGCTCGAGCAGCTGCAGGGTCTGGCCGACGCTCGTGGCTTTCGCGTATTCGAATGCGGCGGGTACTTGCATCGCGCCTCCGGTCTTTCGGGTCCGGACAATGAGCAGAAAGTTCGACAGAATCGTCGTCCTAAAGGCGAGAACGGACAACTCCACCTGGGTAGTTGATCTGTATACGCATCGTAGTTTCGATTGCCCGGCGCCGGGTCCGGGTGGGCAGGACGGGCAAGATTGCGGGCGTGGGTGGGCGCAAACGGGTAAGCGGCACGGTCGCGCAGGTCGACGGCGGGGTGGCCGAGCTGCGCCCGGACGACGGGCGGCCCGGCCGCTGGACCCTCCTGCTGGACGGCTACCCGCAGTCCGCGCTGGACGTCGAGGACCCGCGGCGGCTCGACTTCGAGTACATGCGACGCATCGCCTCGGTGCTCGACGCCATGGCGCCGCCCGGGGCCCCGCTGTCGGTGCTGCACCTCGGCGGGGGCGCGCTCACCATGCCGCGGTACGTGGCGGCCACCCGGACCGGCTCGTCCCAGCGGGTGGTCGAGCGCGACGCGGCCCTCATCGACTTCGTGCGCCGGGAGCTGCCCCTGCCCCGCGGGGCCGACATCCGGGTGCGGGCGGCCGACGCCCGCGAGGCCGTGGAGTCCCTCGCCCCGGGCCGCTTCGACCTGGTCGTCGCGGACGTCTACGCCGGCGCCCGGGTGCCGGCCCACCTGACGTCGCTGGAGTTCCTGACCGCGGCGGCCCGGCTGCTGCGCCCGGGCGGGCTCTACGTGGCCAACCTGGCCGACGGCTCGGGGCTGGCCTTCGCCCGCGGCCAGGCGGCCACCCTGCGCCGGATCTACGGCGACCTGGTGCTGCTGGCCGAGCCCTCGGTGCTGCGCGGGCGGCGGTTCGGCAATGTGATCCTGGTGGCGTCCCAGGCGGCCGGGCGCATCCCGCAGGCGCCGCTGGCCCGGGCGGGCGCAGCGGATCCGTTCCCGGCCCGGCTGGTCTCCGGCGAGGACCTGACCAGGCTGATCGCCGGCGCCGCGGTCGTCACGGACGCGACCGCGGTGGCCTCGCCCACCCCGCCGGCCGGGCTGTTCTGACCCGAGGCGCGAGTGTTCCGGCATTTCGGGCAAATAGCAGTCACGCCTTGTTACCGCCCAGTCGGCGGGAAGGTGCTTAGGGATCGTTCAGGCTCCGCTTACAGTTCCTGAATGCTCGAATTCGACACCGTTCCCGCCGAACGCCGCCCGGCCGAGGAGCGCGCCGCGCTGCTCGCCGACCCCGGGTTCGGCCGCGTCTTTACCGACCACATGGTCACCATCCGTTACGCCGAGGGCAAGGGGTGGTACGACGCCCGCCTGGAGCCCTTCGGGCCGCTCTCGCTGTCGCCGGCCACGGCCGCGCTGCACTACAGCCAGGAGATCTTCGAGGGGCTGAAGGCGTACGCGCTGCCCGACGGCGGCATCGGGCTCTTCCGCCCCGAGGCCAACGCCCGCCGGCTGAACACGACCGCCGAGCGGCTGGCCATGCCCCAGCTGCCCGAGGAGCTGTTCCTGCGCGCGGTGTGGACCCTGGTCGAGGCCGACCGGGAGTGGGTGCCGGCGGGCGAGGGGCAGAGCCTGTACCTGCGGCCGTTCATGATCGCCACGGATCCGTTCCTGGGGGTCCGGCCTTCCTTGGAGTACCTCTTCGCGGTCATCGCCTCGCCCTCGGGCTCCTACTTCGCCGGCGGCGCCAAGCCGGTCACGGTGTGGGTGTCGCAGGACTACTCGCGCGCGGCCCCGGGCGGCACCGGCGCGGTGAAGGCGGCCGCCAACTACGCGGTCAGCCTGCGCGCGCAGGCCCAGGCCCAGGAGGCCGGCTGCGACCAGGTGGTCTTCCTCGACGCGGTGGAGCACCGCTGGATCGAGGAGTCGGGCAGCATGAACCTGTTCTTCGTGTACGAGCGCGACGGCGCCCCGCTGCTGCTCACCCCGCCGCTCAACGGCTCGATCCTGCCGGGCGTGACCCGCGACTCGGTGCTGACGCTCGCCCGCCACCGGGGCTGGGGCGTCGAGGAGCGGCCGTACTCGCTGGAGGAGTGGCGCGCGGACGCCACCAGCGGCACGCTGCGCGAGACCTTCGCCTGCGGCACCGGCGTGGTCATCACCTCGATCGGCACCGCCCGCACCCGCGACGGCGAGTTCCTCATCGGGGGCGCGGCCGAGGGCCCGGTGACGTCGTCGATCCGCGACGCGATCGTGGGCATCCAGCGTGGGCTGGCCGAGGACCCGTTCGGCTGGTCGCTGCGGCGGGCGTGAGGCCCTAGATCACCGACAGGTGCACGTGGTTGGTGTGGTCGCTGGACGGGTCGCCGTTGCCGCCGCTATAGGCGTGCCAGCCGGCCGCCGGGGTCCACACCTGGCGGAACCAGATCACGTACAGCACGCCGAGCGACGACGCGTTCTTGACGAAGAACGCGGCCAGGTTGGCGCCGTACGTCTTGTCGTTGCCGGTCGCGACGCCCCCGAACCCGTCTGAGGCGGCCGCGAAGTCGCACGCCCGCCCCTTGGGATGCTCATAAGGCCCCGAGGGGCGGAAGCACGAGTAGAAGTGGGTGAACCCGTTCTTGCGGGCCTCCTGGGCCGCGTGCAGCAGCCGCGGGGTGATGCAGCCCTTCGTGGTCGGGTCATCGATGATGCAGTTTTCCGCCGGCCAGCTGCCATCGGCGTTGCGCGGGGCCGGCGTGGCCAGCGGTGAGTTGACGCTCACGTAACCGTCGGCCCTGCCGCGCATCTTGGCCAGGGCGGCCTCCGCGTCGGCCTTCTTCTTGGCCTGGATGTTGGCCTGGGCCTGCTGCTGGG
Source organism: Dactylosporangium sp. NPDC051485 (assembly GCF_040682015.1). Classification (NCBI taxonomy): domain Bacteria; kingdom Bacillati; phylum Actinomycetota; class Actinomycetes; order Micromonosporales; family Micromonosporaceae; genus Dactylosporangium; species Dactylosporangium sp. NPDC051485. The sequence goes on along the minus strand of NZ_JBFAZW010000032.1, from coordinate 42,972 downwards.
CGACCTCCTCGTCGATCGCCTTCTTGGCGCCCGCGAGGTCCGCCTCGAGCTTGGTCAGCCGGCCGATGACCCGGTCGTTGTACAGCGCGATCTCGTTGACCAGCACCACGCGGTCCATGAACGCGTCCGGCGAGTCGGTGTCGACCAGCGCGGCGCTGAGCCGGATCTTGCCGCCGGTGCGGTAGGCCGCCGCCGCGATCACGTTCACGCTGGCCCGCACCGGCTCCAGCTCGGCCTGGAGGTTCGCCATCTGGTTGACCAGGTCGGCCTGGCGCTGCTTGGACGCATCCAGCGCCGCCTGCGCGTTGAGCCAGCCGGTGTTGGCCGCGTCGAGCTTGTCGCCCAGCGTGAGGTTGGCCGCGCCCTCGTCCGGCGGGGTGGTCGGGTCGCCCGGCGCGGCGGCCGCGGGGCCGGCCCAGGCGCCGATCAGGACGAGCAAGGCAATCACGAACGTGCGTGCCCGGCTTCGCATGCGGTGAGTGTATTGGCTCGTCGGGTCCGGGCACAGGGCGAAGAACGCTCATGGGTGACTACCGACCGTCGCCTTCGTTCGGATTCGAACACGTGTCCGGCGTGTCGGATTCGGCCATCGACGCTGACTTTGCTAGCGTGCGCGCTAGCAAACGGCTAGCGGGAGTGGCGTTGGAATCGACAGACAAGACGGTGGCGATGCCGCCGCAGCGGCCGCGGTTCGAGCGGGTACAGCTCAACACCCGGGTCCGGGTGGAGATCGAGCAGACCCTGCAGCGGTTCGTCGTCGACCACAACACCACGGTGCAGAGCTCCGTGGACCTGGCGCTGGCCGAGTTCCTCGCGGCCCGGGGCTATCCGTTGCCCCAGGTGGCGCCGCAGCCGGTGCCTGCGCCGCACGACGACGGGAGAAACCGGTGACCACACCGGGCATCAACGAGTTCGACGCGGATCTGCAGAAGACGATCCGGCGCACCTCCCACATGCGACAGCTCTTCTACGTCGTCGTGCTGCTCACCGCGATGGCCGGCCAGGTCTCCGGCGCGGTCGAGGCGCTCGGCATCCCGCTGATCTGGGCCATCCCGGCCGTCGGCGCGCTGGAGGTCGGCGGCATTGTCGTGCTGGCCAACGCCGACGTGCGGCGCCGGCTCGGCGAGCGCGCGGTCGCCTCCCGGGTGCTGTCCGCCGCCATCGCGGGGTTCGCCGTCGCCTTCAACTGGATGGCGCACGACAACAAGCTGCTCGCGGGCTTCTTCGCCGGGATGTCGGCGCTGGGGTACCTGGTCTGGCTGATGCACACCGAGAACCAGCGGCGCGACCGGCTGCGGGCCAAGGGCGACCTGCCCCCCACCACGCCGGCCTACGAGGTGGTCGGCCACTGGCTGCGCCACCCGTGGATGACCCTGCGGGCCAAGAACCTCGCCAAGGCCGACCAGAAGCTCGGCCTCTACAGCTCGATCGCGGCGGCCAAGGCGGAGAAGCGCAAGGAGCAGCGGACCAGGGCGATCGCCAAGGTGCTGCACCGCAAGATCCGCGCCGCCGTCGACCCGACCACGGCCGACATCGCCGTGGCCGTCTACGACCTCGACGAGATCGCGCTGCGGCTGGCCGACGGGGCCGACTACGACGTGGTTACCGCGCACTACCCCGCCGGCCTGGCCCGGCCCCGGGGGCCCGCGACGGGCGGCCAGCCGGGCCCCGTCGCCGCCGTGGAACCCGAGCCCTTGGTCATCGACACCGAGGAGCAGCGCGCGCTGCCGACCGTCGAAGAGGCGAAGGCCGTGCACGAGGAGCGCGAGGAGGAGGAGCGGCGCGCCGCCCGCGAGGCCGTCGTCCGGGCCACGGCCGAGCCCACCGCCGAGGCACCCTCGCCGCTGGGCGGGCTGCGCGGCGAGCTCGAGGGCATCCTGCCGGCCACGCAGCCGCCGCGGCGCGCGCGCGGCCGCAGCGCGCCGGTGATCCACGAGGCCAGCCAGGTCGTCGACATCGCCGAGGAGCCGACCCTCACCCCGTCCCAGATGGCCCGGGACGGGTCGCTGCGCAACCAGGTGCATCAAATCCTGTCCGACACCGTCCCGGTGAACGACCGCCGCGATGTCGTCGAGCTGACCAACATGGTCGGCGACCTGCTCGACCTCGACGACGTGGAGCGGCTGACCGCCTCCAACTACGTGCGCAGCTGGAAGACGGAGGCCGACGCCGGCCGCCGCTCCGCCGTCAACGGCCGCCACCTGCAGGGCATCATCCCCGGCAAGGGCTGACCGGGGGCCGAAACCCGTCAGTCGCACCGCCCGCCTGCCGATGGGAGGGCGGGAGGTGCCGCATGGCCCGGTTGCTGGTGGTGGACGACGAGCAGGACGTGCGTGACCTGATCGTCAAGCGCCTGCGCACCGACGGGCACGACGTGCTCGCCGCCGAGCACGGCGCCGCCGCCCTGGCCGCGGTGGCCCGGCACGGCCTGCCCGAGGCGGCCATCCTCGACGTGGACCTGCCCGGCATGGACGGCATCGAGCTGCTCGAGCGGCTGCGCCGGCACCGGGCCGACCTGCCGGCCGTGTTCCTCACCGTGCTGTGGGACGGCGAGGTGCTGGCCCGGGCCCGCGCGACCGGCGCGCTCTACGTGCGCAAGCCGTTCACCGCCGAGACCCTGCGGGCCGGGCTGGCGAAGGCGCTGCAGGCGGCCTGATGTCGGCGTCGCTGCTGCGGACCGGCGTCTGGGCGCTGCTGTACGTCCTGGCGACCATCGCCGGTCGCCGGACCATCATGGACGGCAGCAACCTGAGCCTGGTCTGGCCGGCCGCCGGGGTCGCCGCCATCTGGTTCGCCACCCAGCGCCGCTCCCCGCTGCGCTGGCTCGACCCGCTCGCGCTGGCCGCCGCCACCGTCGCCGTCGACCTGGCCACCGGCGCCTCCGCGATGCTGACCGCCTGGTTCACGGTGGCCAACCTGGTCCAGGTCGCCGTGTTCATGCGGGCGCTGACCCGGCTCGGCCCGCACCTGTGGGGCGCGGGTGGCGCCGAGCCGCTGTCCCGCTCGGCCGACCTGTGGCGGCTCATGGCCGCGACCGTGGCCGGGTCGGCGGCCGGCGCCCTGGTCGGCCCGACCGCGATCTGGGCCACCACCGGCCAGTTCGAGTGGTCCGACGGGCTGGTGTGGTTCCTGCGCAACGCCGTCAGCATCCTGATCATCTCGGCGGTGGGGTTCCGGCTGGGGTACCACCGTTCGTCCGGCCTTTCGCCGCGGCGCGCGAGCGCGGCCCGCCTGGCCGAGTACGCGGCGCTCATCGCGTGCTCGGCGGCGGCGTACTGGATCGCCTTCGGCGGCACCCGCCTCCCCCTGGTCTTTCCGCTCCTCGCGCTCACCGTCTGGGCCGCGCTGCGGCTGCACACCACGTTCGTCGTCCTGCACGACCTGGCCTTCGGCGTCGCCGCGGTGCTCTTCACGCTGCATGGCACCGGCCCCTTCGCCGTCGTGCCCTCCTACCCGGTGCGCGCCCTGCTGGCCCAGGGCTTCCTCGGCATGCTCGCGATCGTCGGCCTGTCCATCGCGCTGGGCCGCGACGAGCGCGCCGACCTGATGACCCGCCTGGCCGCGGCCGGCCGCGAGGCCGCCACCCAGGCCCGCCTGCTCACCACGATCGTCAACGCCATGAGCGACGGCGTGTCGGTGATCCGCCCCGACGGCCGCTGGATCATGCGGAACCCGGCCGCCGCCTCCCTCCTCGGCGGCGTCACCAGCCGCACGCAGGCCATCGCGCACCCCGGCTACTACGGCCTCTTCCACCCCGACGGCACCCCGCTGCGGGAGGAGGAGATGGCCCACACCCGCGCGCTGCAGGGCGAGGACGTGCACAACCTGGAGCTGCTGGTGCGCAACGCCGGCGTGCCCGACGGCCGCTTCATCAGCGTGAGCGCCACCCGGCTGCCGGCCGACGGCGCCGACGAGGGCGGCGCCGTGGTGGTCTTCCACGACGTCACCGCCGAGCGCCGGCATCGCGACGAGCTCTCCTCCTTCGCCGGCGTGGTCGCCCACGACCTGCTCAACCCGCTGACCACGATCGACGGCTGGGCCGAGAACCTGGCCGACACGCTGGCCACCATGCCGCCGGACGACGCCGCGGCCCGCGACGCCGGCGACAGCCTGGTCCGCATCACCCGCGCCTCGGCCCGCATGCGGCACCTCATCAACGACCTGCTGGCCTACACGACGGCCCGCAACGCCGCCATCGCCCCGGTCGACCTGCTCCTGCGCGACCTCGTCGTCGACGTGACCACGGCCCGCGCCGACCTGGCCGCCGCGGCCGGCGCGCCGTCCCCGCAGTTCCTCCTGGGCCGCCTCGACGAGGTGCGCGCCGACCCGGTCCTCCTGCGCCAGCTGCTGGACAACCTGGTGGGCAACGCGGTGAAGTACACGGCGCCGGGCACGGTGCCGCGCATCGCCATCGCGTCCAGCGTGGACGACTCCGGGCTGGTGCGCGTCGAGATCTCCGACAACGGCATCGGCATCCCGCCCGGGCAGCACGACGCCATCTTCACCAACTTCCACCGGGCGCACCGGTCGAGTGGGTACGCGGGGACCGGCCTCGGGCTCGCCATCTGCAAGCGGATCGTGGAGCGGCACGGGGGGACGATCGCGGCGGCGGACAACCCGGGCGGGGGCTCGCGCTTCACCTTCACCCTGCCGGCCGCGACCTCGCCGGCCCCGGTGCCCGCCCACTCGTAGGCCTCTCGGCCAGGGCTGGGGCCCGGCGGCGTCGAGTTGTCGTTCGCGGACCCCGGGCCGTCCGCCGAAATCGTGCCAGCCCCGGCGCCGCCCTGATCCTGCGATTCATGGCGGCCGGCGGCATGTCGGACGGCCCGCCTCGGCGTGAGCGGGGTCGCATCCGAAAGCGAACGCTCGTTCTTGACGGGTGGCATCCGCCGTACCATTCTCAGAAGAACGAACGAACGTTCTTTTTAGGGGGCGAGATGGCCGCGCAGGTGACGCAGGGTCGTTCTGGGTGGGGGCGGGTCGGTGCGATCGTGCTCCTGCTGACCGCGCTGCTCAGCCTCATCATGGTGGCGTTCGCGTGGCCGGCCACGCGGTCCGGCGTGCACGACATCCCGCTCGCGGTGGCCGGGCCGCCGCAGGCCACCTCGCAGGTCGTCCGGCAGCTCGAGGCCAAGCGGCCGGGCGCGTTCGACGTCAGGGTCGTCGGCGACACGGCGGCGGCCGAGCGGCTCATCAAGGACCGCGAGGTGTACGGCGCCATCGACCTCACCTCCGGCAAGCCGCAGCTCATCGTGGCGTCGGCGGCCAGCCCGGTGGTGGCCCAGGCGCTGCAGCAGGTGGCGCTCGCGCTGGCCCCGTCGCAGGGGGACGCCGCGGTCGTGCGGGACCTGGTGCCGCTGCCGTCCGACGACCCGCGCGGCGCGGGCCTGTCCGCGGGCTCGCTGCCGCTGGTGCTCGGCGGGATCATGGCGGCGGGGCTGCTCACCAACCTCGTCGCGGGCATCTGGCGGCGGGTCGCCGGGGCGCTGGCCTTCGCGGTGACGGGCGGGCTGGCGCTCGTGGGGATCCTGCAGTACTGGCTGGGCTCCCTCGCCGGCGACTACTGGGCCAACAGCGGCGTCGTCGCGCTGTCCATCGCCGCGACCGCGCTCACACTCCTGGGGCTGGAGTCGCTGCTGGGGTTGCGCGGGCTCGGGCTCGGCGCGGCGGTCATGATGCTGCTGGGCAACCCGCTGTCGGGACTGACCAGCGCGCCGGAGATGCTGCCGTCGGGGTGGGGCGCGCTCGGGCAGTACCTGCCGCCGGGGGCGGCGGGGGCGCTGCTTCGCAGTACCGCCTTCTTCGACGGCGCGGCGGCGGCGCCGCACGTGCTGGTGCTCGCCGTTTGGGCGCTCTTCGGGCTGGCGCTCGTCGTCGCCGCGGCGGTGCGCCCCCGCGCCCGCCGGGCCGAGGCGCCCGCGAGTGAGCTCGCCGCGGCCTGATCGTCGTCGGCGTGGTGGCGGCGAAGCGCTGGATGCATCGGACGCCGGGAGCTCAGCGAGCGACGGGCGTGGCCGAGGTCAGGGCCCGCTCGCACACGCTGCGAGCCCACTGGATGCGGTCGAGCGCCACGTCGGGCCGGTCGCCGAAGACTTCGGCGGCCCGGGCGTAGCACTCCTCGGCGCCGAGACGCTCGAGGGTCTCGTCGACCGCGGCGCGGACGGTGGCGGCGTCTGGATCGGAGTAGCACGGGGTGTCGGAGACGAACAGCGCCATGCACTTCACTGGATCAACCAGGCAGGTCGTCATGGGAGTCACCTGTTCATGGGGGTGTGGATGACTGTTCCACCGTGCTCCCGATGCATGGTGCGCGGCGTCGGCGCCAGCATGCCTCTGTGGCTGCGGGTTTCCGCACCCGCCAGTTCCGGCTGACCTCCATCGCAAACTCAACTGGGCTCACCCTCCAGGGGGGTCACGAGCGGGATACTGATGCCCAGGCGGGTGCCCGCGCCCGGGCGGCTGGCGATCTGCATGCTGCCGCCCAGCGCGGCGACCCGGTCGCCGAGGCCGGTCAGGCCGGTGCCGGTGCCCGGGTCGGCGCCGCCGATGCCGTCGTCCTCGACGACCAGGTCGAGGCGGCCGTCGCGCACGGAGGCGCGCACGTAGATCAGGTTGGCGTGCGCGTGGCGGAAGGCGTTGGTCAGGGCCTCGGCGACGACGTAGTACACCCCGATCTCGACCTGGGCGCTGAGCCGCTCGGGCAGGTCGAGGGACAGCTCCACCGGCACCGGGGAACGGCGGGCCAGGGACCTGAGCGCCGGGGTGAGCCCGCCCTCGGACAGGATCGACGGGTGGATGCCGCGGGCCAGCTCGCGCAGCTCGTCGATGGCCTCCGACATGTCGTCGCCGATGGCGTGCAGGCGGCCCTGGACGGGGCCCTCGGCCTCGGTCTCGGTCGCCCGCAGGGCCAGCAGCAGGGCGATGAGCCGCTGCTGGGTGCCGTCGTGCAGGTCGCGCTCGATGCGCCGGCGGCTCTCGTCGGTGGCGGCGACCACGCGGGCCCGCGAGGCGGTGAGGTCGGCCCGGGCCTGGGAGTTGGCGATGGCGCTGGCCACCAGCTCGGTGAACTCGGCCGCCCGCTCGGCATCGTGCTCCTCCAGCGGCTCGGCGCAGGTGGACAGCGCCTTGAGGGCGCCCCAGGTGCGGCCGGCGACGAGCACCGGGGCGCCGATGGCCGAGCAGATCGAGGCGTCGCCGAACTCCTGCTGCAGGAAGTCGGCGCTGCGCGGGCCGGCCAGGCGGATCGGGCGCCCGGAGCGCAGCACCGACTCGGCGATGCCCTCCTCCGTCAGTTCCACCTTGCCCAGTCCGATCCGGTGCCGCGGGTCCTGGCTCCAGCTGGCCACCACGGTGGCGTTGCCGTCGGGCTCGAAGCGCAGCAGCACGGCGGCGTCGGCGGCGAAGAGCTTGCCCGCCTCCTCGGTCACCGCGGCGAAGACGTCGTCGGCCGGCCGGCCCTGGGCCGCGACCGTGGCCACCCGGCGCAGCGCCGCCTGCTCGGCCGCCACCTTGCCGAGCATGACCCGTCCCTTGTCGAGCGCCTCGACCATCGAGTTGAACGTGCGCTGCAGCACGCCTACCTCGACCGGGCCGTCGGTGGCCACGCGCGCGGTGAGGTCGCCGCCGGTCACCTGGTCGGCCGCCATCACCATGCGCCGCAGCGGGCGGACCACCATGACGGCGAGGGAGCGGGTGAGCAGGCCGACGGCGACGAGGGCGACCACGAAACCGGCGACGCCGGCCGTGACGGCCCGCAGCCCCGCCCGGTACGCGTCGGCGTGCGCGTCGTCGACAGCCACCCGCTGACTGGTCATGAAGTCGTCGAACTCGTTGCGCAGCGCGGCGATGTGCTCCTGCCCGTCCCTGATCGACTGCGCGTCGATGTTCTGCGGCTCGCCGGCCTGATTGTCGGCGATCGCCGGGTCGGCGTAGTTGTCCAGGTAGACGGTGACGTCGCCGTTGAGCCGGGTGACCCGGGCCGCCTGCACCTTGCTGCTGGAGACCGAGGCGGCGAGTTCCTGCTGGCCCAGCGGGATCTGTTGCTGGGCCTGGATCCACGGCTGCAGCAGCGCCCGGTCGTGGGTCAGCGCGTAGCCGCGCCGGCCGGCCTCGACGTCCAGCACCAGCCGCTCCAGGTGGTTGGCCGCGGACACGGCCTGCTCCGCCTGGGTGACCACCATGACCGAGGAGCGCAGCTGGTACACCGAGAGGAGGATTACCGCGAACGCTGCGCTGATCATCAGGGTGAACAGCGCGCTGGTCGCCGCCAGGCGGACGGTCAACCCCCCGTACATGGGGGGTGTCTACCCCGACCAGCGGGGATATGTTGGATTTGATGGCATTCGAGGCGAGCGCGGCACTCCGTCGGACGGTAGTGATCGCGGATGACGATGTATTGCTGCGCGAGGGACTAGCGAGCCTCCTCGACCGGCACGGGTTCGACGTGACCGGTCTCGCCGATGACGGCGTCCATCTGCTGGACCTGGTGGAGAAGAAGGCGCCGGACATCGCGGTGGTCGACATCCGCATGCCCCCGACGCACACCACCGAGGGCCTGGCCGCGGCCCGGGAGATCCGGCTGCGCTTCCCGAAGGTGGCCATTCTCGTGCTGTCCGCGTTCGTGGAGGTCGAGCACGCCATCGAGCTGCTGGCCAGCGGGGAGCGGATCGGGTACCTGCTCAAGACCCGGGTGACCGACGTCGAGGAGTTCATCGAGACCCTGCACCGGGTGCACGACGGCGGGACGGTGGTCGACCCGGCCGTGGTCCAGGAGCTCGTCGCCGCGCACCGGCGCAAGGACCCGCTCGACGTGCTCAGCCCGCGCGAGCGCGAGGTGCTGGCGCTGATGGCCGAGGGCCGCTCCAACGCCGGCGTGGCCAAGGCGCTGTGGGTGACGGAGGGGACGATCGAGAAGCACGTCCGCTCGATCCTGACCAAGCTCGACCTGCCCGAGACCGACGAGACGCACCGCCGGGTCCTGGCCGTCCTGACATTCCTGGAAGCCGCGAGCTCCTAGCTTCTTCGAGCGACTTGGCTGTCAGGACTCCAGCAGATGGCAGATGGCGTTGCCCGAGAGCTGCTCCTTCGGGAGGAAGCCGATCGCCGGGCTGTCCGCCAACAGGTCGATCACGTCCTCCGGGTCCAGGCTGGAGACCATGATGACGGGGCTGCGCCGGATCCGGGCGGCGAGGTCGAAGCCGTTCTCCGCGCCGAGGCCGATGTCTACCAGTACGACGTCTGGGTGCTCCTCCTCGACCGCGCGCAGCGCCTGCCGGCTGTCCGACGCCGTCGCGACCACCACGATGCCCTGGTTGGTCAGCAGACGCTGGGCACTGGTCCGGAAGCGCTCCGAGTCGTCGACGATGACGCAGCGGATCGTCATGCTACAAACCTGCCACCGCGGCGGGTGGTCCGTCCTTGCGGCTAGCGGGAAACGCGGGAAATGAGAGAGCGGTAACCGGGAAACGGCAGCGGTAAACGGGAAAGGCCACCCGTGGCGGCGGGTGGCCTTCCCGGTCCGGAGGGGAACGTCCGGCGTCAGAACGTTCCCTGGGCGTTGCACTTGTAGCCCTGGTCGAGGCAGTCGCGGACCCGCTGCGCGAGGGCGCCTGGCTCCCAGGCGTTGAAGAAGTCCGCGTGCATCGAGAAGCCGTTGCCCGACGAGAGCGTGATCCCGTTGGTGTCGGTGTTCAGCGGGTACCCGATGACGAACGACACCGACGGGATCGGCACCGGGTGGCTGGCCGGGCAGGCTCCCGTGTGGTCGCCGTTGGCCATGTGGGCCTTGTGGTCCGGGCTGTCCAGATGCACGCCGTCCCAGCAGTCCGGGAAGGTGATCTGCCGGACCAGCCCGGCCGTCTTGGCGCAGATCGGGTACTGCCCGTCGGCCGTCCGCCCGACCTCGCCGCCGATGCCCGCGCACCAGAAGTGGTTGCCCTGGCGGTCCGGGGTGTCGCTCTGGTTCTTGGCGTCGCCGGTGATCATGCGCAGGCCGAACGGGAAGGGCTGGGTCTTGCTCGGGTCCTTGAGGCGCGAGCCGTAGTACACGGTCACCTCCTTCGGGTCGACGACCTTGCCGTTCTGGTACAGCGTCGGGATCCAGTACGCCGAGTGGTCCTGCGACGGCGTGCAGGTCGTCCCGGCGGCGAAGAGCGACTCGGCGGTCGAGGCCGCGCTCGTCGACTTGTTGCCCAGGAACGTGTGGTCGTGCGAGGCGCCGGGCAGCCCGGGGAACACGATCGGGTCGTCCGGGGCGTGGTGGCTCACCGTGCAGGTGGCGTGGAACTCGGGCACCTTCACCGGGTTGTTGGTGACCGGCGCCGGCTTGCGCGCGAAGAACGCGGCGGTGTCGGCGGCCTGCTTCGCCGGGTCGACCGCGGGCCACCCGGTCTTGACCGGAGGGGCGGCTGAGGTGGGAGCGGCGGCAGACGGGGAAGCGCTGGGCGAGCCCGGCAGCGTCGCCGTCGGCGTGCGCCGGAACTGCAGCCAGTTGACATTCGTGAAGTCGCCGCTCTGGGCGCTCTTGAGCAGCAGGAACACGGTCTGCTTGCCGGTCAGGCCGGTGGTGCTCACCGCGGTCTTGGTGATCCAGCTCTGCCACCCGCCGGTGTACCCGACCGGGTAGCTGGCCAGCAGCTCGCCGTCCCGGGTGCCGGCCCGCAGCTCGATCGTGCCGCCCGCGCGGCTGGCCGCGGCGACCCGCACGCTCGCGCTCAGGGTGCCCTGGCCGCCGAGGTCGACGTTGTCGTACCGCATCCAGTCCCCGTCGGCGAGCCAGCCCACGTTGCGCCCGCCGCCCGCGTCCGTGGTGTTCTCGGTGCGCGCACCCTGCTGGGCGCTCCACGCCTCGGCGCGCACCATGCCGGCGGTGTCCGTCTGCTCGGCCCCGGCCGTCGTGGTGACGATGACGCTCGTGGCCACGGCCCCGGCGATCGGCACCGCGAGCAGGGCCAGCAGCGTGCGGCGGCGCTTCGGCGGCCGTTGATCCATCGGCATGCCGAGACCGTAGGCCCGGGAGAGCGCTCTCTCAAGGGCTCCGGCAAGATCTAAGTTGAACGTAAAACTGGTCTAAGGGACAGCAGGACAACGGCCGCCACGCAGGCCGGCACGATCGCGTCGAGCGAGATCGCCCGGCCGGCCCCGGCCAGCAGCACGAAGGCGAGCCCCGTGGCGGCCAGCGCGAACCGGGCCGGGCCCCGCCGGATCGCGTGCCCGAGGAGCCCCAGCACGGCCCCGCCGGCGACCGAGGCGACCAGCCAGAACGCCGCGGCCAGGGCGAGGTTGCGCATGGCGTCGGGCGCGGCCGAGGTGCCGTCCTCGTGGTACATCCGGTACCACCGCACGCCGGTGACGGCGTACGTCGTGTAGTACGCCACCGTCGCCGCGACCAGCAGCGCGACCGCACCGGCCGCCGAGGCCCGGCGCGGGCGCAGCAGGTAGCCGGCGAGCAGCCCGGCGCAGCCCCACGCGAAGCCGCTCCCGGCCGCGAAGTGCAAGATGGTGCCGGCGAGCCCGTCGAGCTCGTCACCGGCGTAGGCGGTCAGGCCGAGGACGAGCCCGGCCGCGGCGCACCAGACGACGACCCGTGTGATCACGGACAAAGCATGCCGGAAGCGGTCAAGCGTCCCGACGGCGGAGGGCCAGGTAGCCTGCGACCAGGGCGGCGGCCGCCCACAGCGCCAGAATGCCGATCCCGGTCCAGGGTCCGAAGTCGCGGTTGTACTCCGGGCTGCCCGGCGCCCCCCCAGAAGTGCAGGATGGCAACGCCGGCCTGGTCGGGCAGGAACTGCAGGTACCGCTTGGCCCCCGGGATGTTGGCCAGCCCCTGCGAGCCGAGGAAGAACAGCGGCAGCAGCACGCCCAGCGCGACCGCCGAGCTGCGCAGCAGCTGGGCCAGGCCGGTGGCGAAGAGCGCGATCAGCAGCAGGTACAGGAACGCCCCGACGACGGCCTGGGGTATCCCGGGGGCGGTCAGCGAGGTGTGCCGCGGCCCGAGACCAGCAGGCCCTGGCGGGCGGCCAGGGCGATGACCGCGGCGGTGCGGTCGGCCAGGGCCGGGTCCAGGGGCTCGCCGGTGATGTAGGCGCGGGCGTAGTACGGCGCGCCGACCATGCGGATCACCTCCGCCGGATCGGTGCCCTCGGCCGCCTCGCCGCGGGCGACCGCGCGCTCCACGATGGCCGCGCCGTTCGCGATCCGCGCGGCGAAGAACTCGGTCAGGGCCGAGCGGGCGGCCGGGTCGTGGATGGCCTCGCGCACCACCACGTCGAAGACCGTGCGCAGCTGCGGCATCCGCAGCATGGCGATGCTGGCCCGGCCCAGCTCGCGCAGGTCGCCCTCCAGGCTGCCGGTGTCGGGCAGCGGCACCTGGGCGCCCGCGGTGTCGGCGAAGGCGTCGACGACCAGCTGCGCGAGGCTGCCCCAGCGGCGGTACACCGTGGTCTTCGCCACCCCCGCCCGCTGGGCGATGCGCTCGATCGTGGTGCCCGCGTAGCCGACGTCCAGCAGCTCGGCGACCAGCGCCTCGGTCACCGCGGCCTTCGTGCGGGCGGTGCGCCCGCCCGGCCGCACCGAGCCGGTGGGTTGCGATGAAACTCCGGGTTTCAATGAAACTCCAGTTGCGTTTAGCGCCACGGACTGCCATGCTCCTCGTGACAGATTAACGCAACTTCAGTTCACTTAGCAGTAGGGGTCAATCATGGCGTTCGTTGTGGACGCGAAGCTGCCGGGGCCGAAGGCGGGCAAGGGGGAGCGGCGATGATCACGGGGCACTTCGGACTCGCCGCGGCGGTCAGGTCGGTCGAGCGGCCGGTGCCGCTGTGGGGGCTCATGATCGGGACGGTCTGGCTCGACGTCGTGTTCGCGCCGCTGTGGCTCTCCGAGGTCGAGCACATCGACCCGGTGCCGGGCACCGACGGCGGCTACGGCGACGGCATCATCTACGCCGACTACACCCACTCGCTGCTCGGCGCGCTGGTCATCGCGGCCCTGACCGGACTGCTGATGAGTCGCTGGTGGGGGCGGCGCGGCGGCGTGGTCATCGGGGCGATGGTCTTCTCGCACTGGCTGCTCGACCTGCTCGTGCACCGCGCCGACCTGCCGCTGCTGCCGGGCAACCTCGGCGACCTGCCGCGGCTGGGGCTCGGGCTGTGGCGGTACCACTGGCTGGCGGCCACCATCGAGGCGCTGCTCGTGCTCGTCGGGTCCGCGCTCTACTGGCGGGCCGAACGCCGGGCCGGTGGGTCGCCCCGGCGCGTCAACCTCGTCACCGGGCTGATCGTGGTGGGCAGCGCGGCCATGCTGACGCTGGATCTCGCGGGGGGTTAGGACGCGATGCGGCGGGGCTTGGCGCGGTACCTGGCGGCGTCCGCGTCGGCCAGGACCTCGTCCGGGTGCTGGCCGGGCGCGGCCACGGCCACGGCCACGCAGCCGTGCGCGGTCAGCCGGCCGGCGCTGGTCGGGAACGGCTGGAGGAAGCCGGCGCGCAGGGCCGCGGCCAGCCGCTCGGCCGGCTGGGTGCCGGCGCCCGGCAGCAGCACCGCGAACTCGTCGCCGCCGAGGCGGGCCGCCAGCGCGCGCCGGTCGAGGGCGAGCGCGGCGTCGCGCAGGCGGTGGGCGACCGCCGTGAGCAGGTCGTCGCCGGCCTGGTGGCCGTGGGTGTCGTTGACCGCCTTGAAGTCGTTGAGGTCGATCAGCAGCACGGCGTAGGGGCGGGGCTCGGCCGCGGCGGCGCTGAGGTGCTGCCAGAGCATCGCGCGGTTGGGCAGGCCGGTGAGGGCGTCGTGGTACGCGGCGTGGTGCAGCGACTCCTCGTGGACCCGCTGGGCGCTGACGTCGAGCAGGGCGAAGACCGTCCCGGCGCCCTCCTCGATCGGCACCGCCTCGACGAGCACGTCGCTGGTCGTGCCGTCCGATCGGGTGAGGCGCACCTCCTGGGCGACGGCGACGGCGGCGGCGCCGGCCCGGCCGAGGGCGCGCAGGTCGACCGGAGTCCCGCCGGGGCCGGTGAGGTCCAGCGACTCGCACGCGGCCGGCCCCTCCGGCGGCCAGCCGAGCAGGTCGCGGGCGGCCGGATTGGCCAGCCGCACGCCGCCGTCCGGGCCGGTGACCAGCACCGGGAAGGGGAACCGGCGCAGCACGGCCTGCAGGAGAGCGCTCTGCGAGCGGTGCTGGTCCTGCAGGCGCAGCAGGAGGACCCTCATGGCGTACACCAGCAAGCCGATCACGCAGAGCGAGACGACCGCACCCGGGTACACCTCGACGCGGGGCTCCAGCAGGGCCGCGCCCATCCAGACGGCGACGTAACCGGCGGCCAGCGGCAGCATGCGCCCGAGGCCGGCGACCGACGAGCGGAACAGCAGGTGGAAGAAGAGCAGCCCGAGCAGCGCGTCGATGTCGGCGACCAGGACCGCGACCGGCAGGAACGCGGCCAGCTCGAGCGCGTCGACCCAGATCGGCACCGGCCGGACCCGCGCGAACTCGGCCGCCCGGAGGGCGAGCATGCCGAGCACCACGGCGACGCTGGTGAGCCGCGCCGGCGGGGACAGGTCCAGCAGGCCGATCTGGATCAACGATGCGGCGGTGACCGCCGACAGGGCGAGCACGAACACGATGCGCATCGCCCGCAGCGGGTCACGCCGCAGGTATGCGATCGCCCAGCCCATGCCGCTCACATCGGCTGGCAACCGGGCCGCAACAGTGCGGCCCGGTTGCAAACCTGTTAGCCGACCAGCGCCTGGCCGCCGGAGAACACGTTGGTCGGGTCGTAGGCGCGCTTGATCCGCAGCAGCCGGTCGCGGTCGGCCGGCGCCCAGTTGGCCAGGAGCGCCTCCGGGCCGGCGTGGCCGGAGAAGTTGATCAGGCCGCCGGGCACCGTGTCGACGGCGAGGACCCGGTCGGTCACCGCGTCCACGACCGGCACCAGCTCGGGCACGCCGACGCCGATGACGAACAGGGAGTACCCGGCACCCCGGCCGCTCACCGCGTTGGGCACCGCCGGCGGCCGGGCCAGCGCGCCGCCCAGCTGCCGCAGCTCGATCATGACGATCGGCACGTCGACCTGCGGCCCGGCCGCGGCCAGCACCCGCTCGACCGTCTCGGCGGTGACCTCGCCGAGCAGGACCCCGCGCTCGCGGCTCGGGACCGGGTCGACCGGGTCGCGGTGCACGGCGTCGATCGCCGCGTACGGCAGCATCTGCACATCGTCGATCAGCGCCGGCGCGGCGGCCCGCATCGGGGCGAGCAGCCGGTCGCCGTCCTCGGCCGCGCCCAGGTAGGCCACCCGCAGGTGCGCCACGAACGCACCGCGCAGCGGCTCGGGCAGGACCGGCAGGTCGGGCAGGCGCAGCAGCGCGACCGACGCGGTCATCTCCTCCGGCAGGCCGGTCGACCACTCGCGGTACGCGTGCAGCACCTCGGCGGCGTGGGCGCCCGGGAAGTAGATGCCGCCGCCGAAGAACCCGGCCACCTCGAACAGGCCGAACTCGATCGCGGTCACGATGCCGAAGTTGCCCTTGCCGCCCCGGACCGCCCAGAACAGGTCGGCCTCGTGACCGGCGTCGATCGTGCGCAGCGCGCCGTCGGCGGTCACGATCTCGATCGAGCGGACGTGGTCGGCGGCGAAGCCGTAGCGACGACCGAGCGGGCCGGCGCCGCCACCCAGGGTGTACCCCACCACGCCCACGTGCGACGAGGAGCCGTTGAGCGGGGCCAGCCCGTGCGGGGCGGCCGCCTCGATCACCTGGGCCCAGCGGGCGCCGGCCGCGGCCCGGGCGGTGCGCGCCGCCGGGTCGACGGAGACCTGGCTCATCCGCCCGGTGGTGATCAGCAGGCCGCCGGTGACCGGGCGGACCGCACCGTGGCCGGTCGCCTGGACCGCGACCGGCAGGCCCTGGGCGCCGGCCCAGCGCACCGCCGCGGCGACGTCCTCGGCGCTGGTGGCACCGACGACGACCAGCGGCTCATGGATGGTGGCGGCATTCCAGGACGCGACCTCGGTCGCGTAGCCCTCGTCGCCGGGAACGAATACAGGCCCGGTCACAACCGGGAGATCAGTCAGTGCGGTGGTCATGGGAGCACGATGGCGTACCCCGGTTGGCGATTACTTGCGATCCACTAGGCGAGCGACTTGCGCTTCGCTGGCAGCGACGAGATGGGCCCCGCCGAAGCGCTCGTGCGCGGCCCGGGCCGCCCGTGCGTGCTCCAGCGCCGCCGACCGGTCGCCCAGCCGCTCGGCCAGGGCCGCCTGCGCGAACCGCAGCGAGCCCCAGGTGGCGCAGCTCGAGCCGACCGTCGTGAAGCGGTCGGCGAAGGGGGCGATCTCGGCGTACAGCTCCCGTGGATCGGGCGTGCCGAGCCGGGCGGCGACGAGCGCCCACTGGAAGACCACGAACTCCCAGCCCCAGAGCTGCTCGCGGGACGCGCCCCAGCGCGCGACCAGGGCCCGGGCCAGGTCCTCCTCGCCCGACTCGACGGCGGCCAGCACCGCGGTCGGGCGCAGCAGCTCCATCTGCGGCTCGTCGGCAGAGCGCACCAGCTCGTCGCGCAGCTCGCCGGGGCGGCCCTGGAAGTGCCGGCTGGTGTACAGCAACGCCAGCCGGATCCAGTGCCTGCCCCACAGGCTGGTGTGCTCCTGCAGCGCGAACGCCTCCCCGACGAGCCGTTCGGCGGCGGCCCAGTCGCCGGCCCGCACCGCCTGTCCGGCCTGCGCGTAGCGCACCTGGGCGGGCAGCACCGGGGTGCGGATCCCCTCGACCAGCCGCACGCAGCGGGCCAGGTCGGCGTCGAGCCCGGCCGCGTCGCCAGCGCTGCACTCGGTGAGCATCCGGTGCAGCCGCGCGGTCACCTCCACCGTGCGCGGCAGGTCCATGCCGAGCAGCTCGTCGACCGTCGCCCGGCGCACGGCCTCCCGCTGCGGCACCCAGGCCGCGTTCCAGTAGTTGTTCAGCGTCCGGACCAGCAGCTCGCGGTCGCCGAGCCGGCGGGCCAGCCGCACCGCCTCGGCGGCGAGCTCCTCGCCCTCCGCGCGGTCGGGGTGGTGGTATAGCTCGACGGCCAGCGTGCCGAGCAGCACCGCGCGCCGGTACTGGTCGGCGGGGTCGAGCCGGTGCAGCTGCTCGCGCAGGATGCCGATCATCCGTTCGTCGACGGTGAGGTACGGCCGCCACGTCCACAGCGTCACCCCGCCGAAGAGCGTCGCCGCGTCCATCGCCAGCCCGTCGTCGCCGAGCTGCCGGGCCAGCGTCAGGGCCTCGTCGAGCACGGCCCGGGTGCCGGCCACGTCGCCGGCCGCCCGCCGGGCCACCCCGAGCTGCACCAGCAGGCGGCAGCGCTGCTGGGCCGCGCCGGCCAGGGTCGGGTCCAGCGCGCCGAGCGCCGCCTCCAGGTAGCGGGCGGCCTCGTCGTAGGCGAGCTGGGCCATGGCGAGCTCGGCGGCCCGGGTCGCGTGCCGCACGGCCCGCTCCGCGACGCCCAGCCGCGCGGCCATCGTGAAGTGGTGCACCAGGCGCCCGAGCAGGTTGGGGTCGTCGGGCCGGTCGAAGGCCTCGAGCGCCTCCCCGACCCGCTTGTGCAGCCGCGCCCGCTCCAGGCGACTCAGCCCGCCGTAGACGGCGTCCCGGACGAGGGCGTGCGAAAAGCGATAATCCCAGCCGTCCGGTACCTCCAGCAGCACCCCGGCCGCGACGGCCGGCTCGAGCGCGGCCATCACCCGCTCGTGCCCGCCGCTCTCCCGGTTCTCGGTGGCCGCCTCCAGCAGGAGCAGGTCGACGTCCCGGCCGAGCACCGCCGCCGTGGCCAGCAGGTCGCGGGTCCGCCCGGGCAGCCGGGACAGCCGCCGCTCGATGACGTCGCGGACGCTCTCCGGCACGCCGGTGCCCGCCACCGCGTCGGCGTCGGCCCACCCGCCGGGGTGCTCGCTGTCCAGCAGCCGCAGCAGCTCGTTGAGGTAGAACGGGTTGCCGCCGGTGCGCTCCTGCAGGGCCCGGGCGACCGCGGCCGGCCGCCCGGTGTACTCGGCGATGTCCCCGGCGGTCAGCGCGGCCAGCCGCAGCCGCTCGGCCCCGCGCTCGTTGGCCAGCAGCGCGAGCGTCTCGCGCAGCGCCGGGTCGGTGTCGGCCGCCTCCGGCCGCAGCGTGCCCAGCACGAGCAGCGCCGAGCGGGCCAGCCCGGCCGCGAGGTGCGCCAGCAGCTGCAGCGAGGCCGCGTCGGCGGCGTGCAGGTCGTCCACGACCACGAGCAGCGGCCGCGCGGCCGCGTGCCCCCGCAGCTCCTCCGCCACCGCCTCGTGCAGGTGGAACAGCGCGGCGTCGGGGTCCTCGCGGTGCCGGTCGACCCCGCGACCGGCGAGCGCGTCAAGCAGCCGCCGGGCCTCGGGGGTCCCCGGCAGCGCCCGCAGCACCTGGGTCCAGGGCCAGAAGGCCGGGGTCGCGCTCGCCTCGACGCAGCGGCTCCAGGCCACCGCCAGGCCGCGCCCGGCGGCGAGCTGCGCCGCGCGCTCGGCCAGGCGGCTCTTGCCCAGGCCCGCCTCGCCGGCGATCAGCAACACCCCGCCGGCCCCGGCGGCGGCCCGCTCGATCCGCTCCGCGATGCGCCCCTCCTCGGCCGTCCGCCCGACCAGCCGCGGCCCTTCCGGCTCGGACGCCGGCGCGGCGGGACCCGGCCCAGCCGGCGCGGGTTCCGGCGCCGGCGACAGGGACAGCCCCGGGTCGTGGCGCAGGATCGCGGACTCCAGCTCGCGCAGCCGGGGGCCCGGGGGCACGCCCAGCTCCTCGTCCAGCACCGCCCGGGCCCGGCGGAAGGCGGCCAGGGCGTCGGCCTGGCGGCCCTCGCGGT
This sequence comes from Dactylosporangium sp. NPDC051485, assembly GCF_040682015.1. Taxonomy (NCBI): domain Bacteria; kingdom Bacillati; phylum Actinomycetota; class Actinomycetes; order Micromonosporales; family Micromonosporaceae; genus Dactylosporangium; species Dactylosporangium sp. NPDC051485. The sequence continues at coordinate 24,141 of NZ_JBFAZW010000032.1, read as the reverse complement.
ACAGGCCGAGCATGAGCTGGCCCCACGAGCGCTCCCGAAACGGCCGGCGCTCCAGCAGGGCCTGCGCGCTCGCGATCGCCGCCGCGGCCCGCCCGGTGCCCAGCTGGACCTCGGCCAGGTCCTCCAGCGCGGCGTCGCGCAGCTCGTTCAGCCGGCCTGCGGCGGCCGCGGCGAAGGCCTCGTCGGCCAGGTCGGCGAGCGGCTCGCCGCGCCACTCCTGCAGCGCCGCGCGCAGGTCCCGCTCGGCCGCGGCCAGATCGCCGCGGGCCAGCGCGGACCGGCCGGCCTCGGCCCCGACGGTGAAGCGGACCGCGTCGACCTGCTCGCCGTCCACCGCCAGCAGGTAGCCCGGGTCCCGGGTCAGCAGCACCGCGGGCGGCGTGCGGGGCGCCCGGTCCGGCTCCAGCACCCGGCGCAGCTGCGACACGTAGGCCTGCAGCGTCCCGGTCGCGCTCGCCGGCGCGTCCCCGCCCCACAGCCCCTCGGCGATCCCGTCGACCGACACCACCCGCCCCGGCTCCAGCAGCAGCATCGCGAGCACCGCCCGTTGCTTCCGGGCGCCCAGGTCGATCGGCGTGCCGCCGGGCATGCTGGCCTCGAGCGGCCCGAGGATCCGGAACTCGAGGCGGGTCACGCAGCCACGATAACCGCAAAGACCCACCCGGAAGATCGTCTTAATGTGCGAGAGGATCGGTCGTGGGTGCCGTGTGGCGGCCCCGTCCGCCGGGCCTCCCACAGCGCCGATCGAGGCCCGCGACGTCAGCGGCGGGCCTGGCGCCACGCGGTGCGGATCAGGGCCGCGAACAGCCCCGCGCCCGCGAGGGCAGCCCACAGCAAGGGGCTGGGACCGGTGAGGCGGCCGTGGTCGCGCAGCGCGCCCATGAAGTCCACCGTGCTGGCGTCGTTGATCAGGAGGTACCAGATGACGGTGTAGACCGCCTGGAAGACCCTCGGCGCCCCGGTCAGCGTGCCCAGGGCCAGCGCCAGCGCCGAGACGAACGCCGCGCCGGCCGCCCACGCGCCCAGCCCCGGCAGGTCGCCGGTGACCGCCATGCGGATCGCCGAGCCGGCCCCGGTCGCCGCGGCCAGCAGCGCGCCCGCGCCCCACTCGGCCAGCACGCGGCGGCGCGGGGCCGGGTACGCGCCGAGGATGGCGGCCGCGCCCGACGTCGCCGGCTGGGTGCCCAGCCGCGACCAGAGCAGCACCGGCCAGATCCAGGCGACGGCCAGCACCGGGCCGGGCGGGGCGGCCAGGCCGGCCAGCGCCAGGGCGCCCGCGCCCAGCCACCACCACAGCGGCGCGCCCTGCACCAGGATCCGCAGCTCCCCGGCGAGCAGGCGAAGGACCGTGCCGCCGTGGGCGGGGGCGGTGCGGGGGAGCCCCTGGTACACGGTTCGCGGCTCGGGGCCGACGCCCGCGCGGGCGGCCCGGGCCGGGCGGTCGAAGCGGTGGAACCACAGCGCCGGCAGCAGCGCGATCGCCACCGCGACGGCGACGAGGGCCAGCCGGCCGCCGAGGAAGCCGGGGTCGAGGCGCAGGCCGGGGAAGTCGAACGTGCGCAGGGGCTCGTCGACGTACATCAGGCCGAGCCCCACGTCCTGCCCCGCCCCGTCCGGCAGCTGCACGGGCGGCAGGCCCAGGCCGCCGAAGGGGGCCTTCGGCGACTGGCCGCCGATCGCGCCGAGCATCCACACGAAGAACCACAGGACGTTGCCGAGGCCCCCGCGCAGTACCGGCGTCGTCTCGAAGAACACCGCCAGGGCCGCGGTCACGAGCACCATCGGCCACGCCAGCAGGACGAAGGGCAGGGCCAGCGCGACCGGGTCGACGGCCCGCGACTCGCCCCGCAGCAGCTGCAGGGCCAGCGCGGTGACCCCCAGCACGGCGACCATCGAGCCGAGCACCATGGCGTTGCTGAGCAGCTTGCCGGCCAGGTACACGGGCGTGCGCAGCGGCGTGGCGGCCAGCAGCTGCCCGACCCCGGTCCGCTCGTCGCGGGCGACCGCGTCGCGCACCAGGTAGAACCCGACCAGCGTCAGCCACAGCGCGCTGGTGAGGGCGGTGACGAGGCCGACGTAGCCGCTGGTGTAGCGGCCGCGGAAGCCGCCCAGCACCAGCACCGACCAGTGCGCGCCGACCGGCGGGACGGCCAGCAGGCCGAGGCCGATCGCCGAGATCAGCATCAGGAGGTACGCCGGGCGCCGCACCCGCTCCCGGAAGTCCGCCAGCGCCAGGGCGGCCAGCGCGTTCACCGGTGCACCGCGCCCACGTAGGCGTCCTCCAGGTCCGGCGCGACCGGCGCCGCGTCGGCCAGCGGCCGGCCGGCGGCCAGCACGCGCAGCCGCACGCCGGCCGGTGTGCGCACGGCCCGGGTGGTGAGCAGCCGCTGCTGCAGCCCGGCGGCGGCCTCGGGCGGCACGGTGACCTCCCAGACGTGCCCGGCCACCCCGCGCAGCAGCTCGTCGGCCGGCCCGTCGAGGCGGACCCGTCCGCCCTTGACCACCACGATCCGGCCGGCCACCGACTCCACGTCGCCGACGATGTGCGTGGACAGCAGCACGAGCCGGTCGGCGGCGAGGTCGCTGAGCAGGTTGCGGAACCGCACCCGCTCCTCCGGGTCGAGCCCGGCGGTCGGTTCGTCGACGATGACCACCCGCGGGTCGGCCAGCAGCGTCTGGGCGATGCCGACCCGGCGCAGCATGCCGCCGGAGTAGCCGCCGAGCGGGCGGCGGGCGGCGTGGGTGAGGTTGACCAGCTCCAGCAGCTCGTCGATGCGCGCCTTGGCGGAGCGGGCGGACAGGCCCTTGACCGCGGCCAGGTACGCCAGGAACTCCACCGCCGACAGGTTGGGGTACACCCCGAAGTCCTGCGGCAGGTAGCCCAGCGCCCGGCGCAGCCCGTCGGGCCGGGCGACCGCGTCCACCCCCTCGTAGCGCACCTGGCCCGACGTCGGGCGGGTGACCGTGGCCGCGATGCGCAGCAGCGAGGACTTGCCGGCGCCGTTGGGCCCGAGCAGGCCGACCAGGCCGGGGCCGAGCCGGAGCGTCAGGCCGTCGACGGCCCGTTTCTGTCCCTTGTAGACCTTCGTGATGGCGAGCAGTTCGAGCATGCCCTCAAGGCTGTTCGACCCCGCCGCGGCGCACATCTGCCGAATGGGAGAGATCGGCGGTCACCTTCCACCGCCCGTTGGCGGGCCCGGCGCGCAACGTGCCCCCGACGGCCTGCACCCGCTCGGCCAGCGAGACCAGGCCGGTCCCGCCGGGTCGCTGCTGCGGGGTGACGTCGGACATGTCGCTCTCGACCGTCAAGACGCCGCGCGCAGTCAGGCGAACGACAACCTCCGCGGAAGGAGCCGCGTGCCGCCGCACGTTCGTCAGAGCCTCGATCACCACGGAGTAGGCGACGGATCCGGCCGCGGGGGACAGGTCGGAGCCGGGGTCGATGGACAGCGAAGCCTTGGGGCCGTAGCGGGCGACGGCCAGGGGAATGTCCGCCAGGCCGTAGGCCCGAGCGTCCGGGGAGCGCAGCGCCGCGACCATGTCGTCCATGGCCGCGAGCGCCCGCTGCCCCGCCGCCTCGATCCGCTCGTACGAGCGAGGGTCGGGGGCGATCTGCGCCGCCTGCGCCTCCACCACGATCCCGGTCACCTCGTGTGCCACCAGGTCGTGCAGGTCCCGCGCCAGCTCCAGCCGCTGCGAACGGCGCGCCGCCTCCAGCGCCCGCGCCCGCCGCGCATCGGCCGCCCGGATGAGCAACCCCGTCCCGGCCGCCGCGACCGCACCGCAGAAGGCCACCGCGACGAGCAGGATCGAGGCGTTGAGCCGGTTGTGGGGGACGTGCAGGGTGATCCGCAGCGGCAGGGCGCTGGTGGCCAGCCCGACCAGCGCGCCGGCGACGGCGGCCGTCCGGGCGGGGGCGCGGCGCAGCAGGCGGACCTGCAGTACCAGCAAGGGAAAGAACTCGAACGGGAACCACAGCCCCGGCGGCTGCGGCGCCCCGCGGTAGGCGGCGGTGACGGCCAGCGAGCCGAGCGCCGCGGCGAGGGGCAGGGCGGCCGGGCGGGGCCTGATCGCGGCGGCCACGGAAAGCGCCGCCGCCAGGGCGAGCAGCGACCACCACGGGATCACGGCGCCGCGACCCCGTGGTTCCAGGCCCAGACCGCGATGCCGACCCGGTTGCGCACGCCGAGCTTGCGCTGCACGGCGGCCATGTGGGTCTTCACCGTGCCGGCCGAGATGAACAGCTCCGCGCCGATCTCGGCGTTGGTGCGGCCGGCCGCCACGTGCCCGGCGATCTCCAGCTCGCGCTCGGTGAGCGGCTCGGGGGACTCCGGGCGGGGGCTGGAGAGGTGGCGCAGCAGCTTGACGGTGATCGCCGGGCTGATCAGGCTCTCGCCTGACACGGCGGCCCGCACCGCCTCGGTCAGCAGGGCCGGGCCGGAGCGCTTGAGCAGGAAGCCGGCCGCGCCGTTGCGCAGCGCCGTGTAGACGTACTCGTCCAGGTCGAACGTCGTCACGACCACCACCCGGGTGGGGCCGCCGGCCAGCTCGCGGGTGAGGGTGAGCCCGTCCATGCGCGGCATCCGGATGTCGACGAGGGCCACGTCGGGCCGCAGCGCGCGGATCCGCTCCAGCGCCTCGACCCCGTCGGCGGCCTCCCCGACCACCTCGATGTCCGGCGCCGCACCGAGGATCCGGCGCAGCCCGTCGCGGACCATGTCCTGGTCGTCGGCGATGAGTACGGTGATCCCCACCGGCCGAGCGTAATAGGCTTGCCCCCTGTGATCGAACCGCGGACGACCGCCTGGCGGGGGGACGTCACCGCGCCCCTGCGGGCGTTCATGCGCACCGAGTCCGGGAGCGCCGGTGTCCTGGTCGCCGCGATCGCGGCGGCGCTGGTCTGGGCCAACGTGGACGAGGCCGGCTACGAGCGGCTGTGGGCGACCGAGTTCGGCCTGCACGTCGGCGGCTGGTCGCTGGCGACCGACCTGCGCACCTGGGTCAACAGCGGCCTCATGACGCTGTTCTTCCTGGTCGTCGGCCTGGAGGCGCGCCGCGAGCTCGATCTGGGCGACCTGCGCGACCGGCGCCGGTTCGTGCTGCCGATGGCCGCCGGGGTGGCCGGCATGCTCGTGCCGGTGGCGATCTATCTCGCGGTCAACCGGGGCGGCGCGGGCGCGCACGGCTGGGGCGTGGCCATGTCCACCGACACCGCGCTGGCGCTGGGCCTGCTCGCGCTCGTCGGGCGTGACGTGCCTGAGCAGGTGCGGGCCTTCCTGCTGACCGTGTTCGTGGTCGACGACCTGGTGGCGCTGGTCGTCATCGCCGCGGTCTACTCCGAGCGCGTCGAGGTCATGCCGCTGCTCGCGGCGATCGTGGTGTTCGGCCTGCTGCTCGGCCTGCGCGCGCTCGGGGTGCGAAGCGGCGCGCTCTACGCCCCGGTGTGCGTCCTGCTGTGGTACTGCATGCTGCGAAGCGGCGTCGATCCGGTCGTGTCCGGCCTCGCCATCGGGTTAACCGCGACCGCGTACACCCCCGCCCGCACCGCGCTGGAGGCGGCGAGCGGCCTGTTCAAGCTCTTCCGCGAGCAGCCCACCGCGGAGCTGGCCCGCTCGGCGTCGCTGGGCCTCACCCGCACGCTGTCCCCCAACGACCGTCTCCAGCGGATGTACCACCCCTGGAGCAGCTACGTCATCGTCCCGCTCTTCGGCCTGGCCAACGCCGGCATCCCGATCGACGGCGCGTTCCTGGCCCGGGCGTTCACGTCCCCGGTCACCCTCGGCGTGCTGGCCGGCTACGTGCTCGGCAAGCCGGTCGCCGTGGCCGGCACCTCCTGGCTGGTCACCCGGCTCTCCGGCAGCCGGGTCCGCCCCGGCGTCGGGTGGGCCGCGGTGCTGGGCTCCGGCACCATCGCCGGCATCGGCTTCACGGTCTCGCTGCTGATCGCCAGCCTCGCCTTCACCGGCGACGCGCTGGCCGAGGCCAAGGTGGGCGTGCTCGCCGCCGCGGTGCTCGCCTCGGCGCTGACCTGGGTGGTCTTCCGGGTGACCGCCATGCTGCCCAAGCACCGCCGGCTGCGGGCCCTGCTGGGCGAGGCCGAGGCCCTCGTGGACCTCATCCCCGCCGTGGACGTGAGCGTGGACCACGTGCGCGGGGCGGCGGAGGCTTCCGTGACCATCGTGGAGTACGGCGACTTCCAGTGCCCCTACTGCGGCCAGGCCGAGCCCGCCGTGCGCGAGCTGCTGGCCGACGCCGACCTGCGCTACGTGTGGCGCCACCTGCCCCTCACCGACGTCCACCCGCAGGCCCAGCTGGCCGCGGAGGCGGCCGAGGCGGCGGCCGCCCAGGGCGCCTTCTGGCCGATGCACGACCTGCTGCTGGACCACCAGGACGAGCTCAAGCCGGCGGACCTGGTCGGCTACGCCGAGCGGCTCGGCCTGGACCGCGAGCGGTTCCACAAGGACCTCATCCGGCACGCGCACGCCGGGCGCATCGCCCAGGACGTGGAGTCCGCCGACCTCAGTGGCGTCGGCGGTACCCCCACGTTCTTCATCAACGGCGTCCGGCACTACGGGGCGTACGACATCGAGACCCTCAAGGCGGCCGTGAAGGTGGCCCGCGCCCGGGCGGTCATCGGCAGACCCATCGCACCGGCGCCCGGCGACCGTTCTGCTCCGTGATCGCCGTGCCGACGGCGACGTGCCCGTCGTCGCTGAGCGCGACCGGCTGGATCGCGAACGGGGCCTTCCCGCCCACGGCCGGCAGGGCGACCCGCCCGGCCCCGGTGTCGATGGAGGCTTCGGTGTCGGTGGGCGATTCCAGCGTCCAGCCGGCGCCGTTCACCATGGCGAGCATCCCGCCGGTGACGACCCGCACCTCGCCCGTCACCAGGTTCCACACCGCCCACGCCTGGCCGACCCGCCCGGACGCCCAGCCGTTGCGCACCTGGTCGGCCCCGTAGTTCGTGGCCGGCCGGCCGTCGAGGACCGGTGCCGGCAGCATCTTCGGCGTCCCGTCGGGCGACCACGCGTAGGCCGCCGACCGATCGCCGTTGAGCAGCTCGCCCACCACCGTGCCGTCCTCGTCGATCCCGCGGGCGACGCCGCTGTACCCCGGCCCGGGCAGCCGCAGCGGCACCGGTGCGGCGTCGGGGCCGGGCCAGAGCACCGGCTGGTTGTGGATCGACCCGGCGATCTGCCCCTTGCCGTTGATGGCGTATGGCCGGGCGTCGACGCCGTCCGGGTGGGCCAGCAGGCGGGCGACGCCGTCCTGCACCACCCAGGGCACATGCTTCTTGACGTCGGTGGCGCCCACCGCCACGCCGTGCGCGTTGACCCCCTCCAGGACCAGCCCGTTGGGCCCGTCCACGACGCGGGACTTCGTGTCGTCCCACAGCAGCGTCTGCCCCGCGCCGAGGCCGGTCCCCTCGCCGATGCTGTACCGCCCGGAGGGATCGGCCCCGGTCACCATGCCTTCGCCCATGGCATTCGCCGGCATCTCCAGCGCGGATGCGGTGCACTGCAACCCCGTCGCGGGCGATGACGGCCCGTTGCCCGACGGCCGGCTGCCCGACGCCGCCGGCCGTGGCGCGGGCTTCGGCCCCGCCTCGGGCGCCGCGACCGCCCACCCGCCCACCAGCACGGCCAGCACGACCACCGCCGCGGAGGCGACCCGGAGCGTCACCCGCCGCCGCTCCCCGCGCACCACCGCCCGCCGCACGTCGACGGTGGAGGGCCGCCGTGGCTCCTGCCGCAGCGGCGTCAGCAGGCGGACCGCCCGCTCGTCGTCGAAGTCCATCTCAGACCGTCCTCTGCAGGTCGTCGCCCACGAGCTGGCGAAGCGTGGCCAGCCCCCGGGCACACTGGCTCTTCACGGTAGTCAGTGAACGTAAAAAGCCAAGGAACTTTCACAACCACCGAAACCACCCCTGACCAGGCACATCCCGCGTGGTGCGACCACACCCGCTGCACCGCCGACCCCGCCACGCAGGCCAGCGGCTACCGCTCCGGCATCGGTGGCGAGCACCGGTCGGCCGACCTGCCGCTGAACCTGCGGGCGGGCATGTGGCCGATCCCGCCGCGCGCCGTGGCGTTCCTGACCGAAGCTGTCGCGCCGTGGCGGTGTTCAACCTACCTGCGGATCACCGTCGAGGGCGACACCGAACTGTCCATGCCGGTCGACAACGCCGCCCCGCTGCTCGCCGCGCTGTCCGCCCTCGTCGGCTCGGCGATGACCGACACGGAGGTGACCCGATGAGCACCCGAACCGACAAGACCCTGGTGTTCCTCACCGCGTTGTTCGTCGCCGCTCTGGCCATCGTCGCGGGCGCGATCTCGTTCTCCCACATGCGGGACCTGGCCACCCACCACGATCAGATCGGGTGGAAGTCGTACGCGTTCCCGATCAGCGTGGACGGCCTGGAAATCGTGGCCAGCCTGTACCTCGTCGCGCAGCGCCGCGCTGGACGGGCGACCGGTTGGGTGCCGTGGGTCGCGCTCGTCGTCGGCACCGCCGCGAGCCTCATCGCGAACGTGGCGGTTGGCGGCGCGGACCCGATCGGCAAGGCCCTGGCGGGGTGGCCGGCGCTGTCCATGCTCGTCTCGGTGAAACTGTTGTTCGCCATGTTCGATCATGAGAAAGATGATCAGCGGGCGGCGGTCCGGGACGATCAGCGGACGGCCGCGATGGTCCCGGACGTCCGAGGGACGGTCCGGCAGACCGGACGGGACGACAGCGCGCCGTCCGGGACCGTCCCCGGCGAGCGGACGAACACGCCCGCACCGTCCGCGAACGGCCACGCCGACCGGCCCGCCGACGCGCCAGCGGGCGCGGGGGCCGGTGCGGGCCAGCCAGCGGCGAGCGGCACCGGCAACCTCGGCGGCGCGGCAGCGGCGCGCGACCTCCGCACGGTGGCTCACCTCGTGCCGGCGGCACGGGCGGCGCGCGTCAACCTTGCCGCTGCGGGCCGATCGCTGTCGCGCGACAACCTCGCCGATGCCATGCGCGACGACGGGCACGGCGTGTCCAACGCACGAGCGTCCCTCCTCGTCAAGATCCTCAAGGCGGAGGAAGGCGTGACGACCATCGGTCCCGCGTCCGTCCAGGACCGTCCGCAGGAGCCCGTTCCACTATCCGAGGTCGTGGCGTAGCGCCGACAGCGGATTCCGGCCACGCGTCGAGCAGTGACGTCAACGATCAAATCGGCGACACTTAATGATCAACAATCGGGAGCGGAACCGCCGTCACCCGCGCTGCTTCAGCGCGAGTGGCGATGGGAGACTGATCGGGTGGTGGATGATGGCGGGCCGGGCTCTGACCGTCCATGGTGTGCGGTTCCTGCGCCCGCCGACCCGGCGACGGTGACATGGCGCGCGGCCGACGCGGAGGAGACTGCTCGGGCGAATCGCCGCTGGTGGGACACCGATGCTGATGACTACCAGGAACGACACCGAGACTTCTTGGGCGACGTCAGTTTCTTGTGGGGGCCAGAGGGTCTACGTGAGGAGGACGCTCGGCTATTGGGTGACGTCGCCGGTAAACAAATAGTTGAAATCGGCTGTGGCGGTGGGCAATGTGGCCGGTGGCTTGTATCACGCGGCGCGAACGCGGTTGGGATGGATCTTTCATGGAGGCAGCTCCAGAATTCGCAGCGGCTCGACCGCCAGTCCGGCAACTCCCTGCCGGTTGTTCAGGGTGATGCACAGCGCCTGCCATTTTCCTCCGGCGCCTTCGACATTGCCTTCTCTGCCGGCGGGGCGATGGCGTTCGTGGCCGATGCTCCCGCTTTCCTTAGTGAGGTAGGCCGAGTGCTCCGGCCCGGCGGCCGTTTCGTTTTCGCCGTTACCCATCCCGCCCGTTGGTCATTTCTTGACCAGCCGGACCACAACGGCCTGGTGGCTGTTCATTCGTATTTTGACCGGCGGGCCTACGTCGAGCAGGACGACCGCGGCGAGGCGTCCTACGTCGAACATCATCGAACGATAGGTGATCTCGTGCGGCTCATAGCCGCATCAAATTTCCAGATCCTCGATCTGGTTGAGCCGGAATGGCCCGACGGGTTCGACCGATCATGGGGCGGATGGAGTCCTCTACGCGGTCGCATCATTCCCGGAACTGCGATTTTCGCCTGCAGGAAATCGTAGCTTTATCGCACCCCGAACCTTGAGGTCACACAATCCGCGAGACACGAAGCGGACGAGGGCGATTCGCGGTCTCCATCCGAATCAGTGCAACGTTTCCCATGGTCCGGGCTTCGGGTCGGCAAAGGCGCGCAGGTGGTCCAACTCGCTCGACTGATAACCTTCGGGTACGACCGACACCACGTCGCGGACCGCTACGCCAATTACCCGAACGTCGTGCCTCATTGTTTGCATGGTCTTGAGTGCGTATGAAATGCCTGGACCGACATTTCCGGCTGCAACCATTGCGCGGCCGAGATAGACCCGCGTCTCCGCGAGCCAGAGCGGCCATTCGGCGAGTTCTGGAAACGCCGCCTCGCACGCTGCCTCTGCGTCCGCCAGCGACCCGACTCGGCACTCCAGGAAGGCGTTAAGGAACGTCGTTCGGGCGTGGGGTGCGGCGAGCGTTTGCAGTTCCTCGTCCGGCAACTCGTCAACCACCGTACGCATATCGACGATGGCTTTGCGCCCTTCGCGGACATCCCCGGTCAACGCGTACACGTGGACACGAGCTGCGTGCGCTTCCATCGCGCCCGTCGTTGGCGTACTGGTGAGGCTCAGCACCTCGTCAACGCCTGAAAGCGTCTGCTTAACGCTGTATCCCTCGTATATTCCCCGAGCGAGACTGCGGCCACGCACGAAGCTCCGGAGTGAAAGATCGCCGGCCCTGTCAGCCAATACGGCGGCGGTGCGGTACCAGTTGTGCGCCGTGTGAAGTTTGCCTTGGTTGCCAAGCCATAGACCATAGAACTGCCCGAGTCCAGCGGCTGCACGATGAAGATCGCGATCCTGCGGGCTGTCGGCGATTTTTTGGCGGAGAATCAACAATTGCGCCAGCAGCGAAGCACCGAAGTCGGGCGACGGATCAGCGACGAACCGGCGGCCGACATCATCAACTACCGCGTCCCAGTCTTCGCCTCCGGTCACGGCATCTAGAAAGCCGTGCCTCACCAGGTCGGCGAGTGCTGACGGCCCGATCACCGCGCTTGCGCCGGTCACCATGCCAATGCTGCCCAACAGGGCTCTGCGTTTCACGTCGTTGCCTCCTGGCTGTTCGAGCAACATCGACAGCAGCGGGGCCGTTCCAAGCGCGCGGTCGCACGCTTCGGCGAGATCGGCGGTGGGCTGCCTTTCTCCGGTCTCGATGTTGCCTAGGTACCCCTTCGAGTAGTTCACCTTGACAGCAAAGGCAGCGAGGCTTCGGAATCCTGCTGCGATGCGAAGTCCCCTCAGGGCCTCTCCGAACGTATCTACCATCGCGGCGGCTCCGAAAAGATCGTTTGTCTCCAGTTGGAGGCGGTTGGCGACGCAATTGTCTCGCATGCGGACGTGCAGCGGGCTATCGGTCCGATGTCAACCCTTGGCGTCGTTCATTCAACCCCGACACCGTGATGGTCATCATAGCGCTGAGCGGCCATAACTCGAAGAACGGCAAGATCGAACGCCGCCTTTGGAGGCGTTTGGAGTCGTCTGGTCGTTCACATCACCCCGGGTGATTGTCAGGCTACCAACCACGGGGAGCGTTCCGGTGAGCATCGTGGCCATCGATGTCTCGGTGCTTCGGAACGGCCTTTGACCCCCCGCTGCTTCGTGACGTACGGGCCGTGGCTGCGGGTGAACAGGCTGGGTGCGCCGCCTTGTGGGCGGGCGGCGCTGTTGAGGCGGTGCACCCAGCTGCCTGAAGATCGAGAGGGAGCGATGAGCACCTATCGGGGCGTGGGTTCGATCGAACTCGCACAGGCGGAGCTTGACCGTCATGTGGTGTCGTGCGCGGACGGGGTGTGCCTGGCGTGTGGTGTGCCGGGGCCGTGTGAGGCGCACGAACGGGCGGCGCGGTTGTTCCGTTCGTCGTTGCGGTTGCCTCGGCGGAAGCCTGGGGCGTCGCGGCCGGAGCTGGTCGGCGCGCGGCAAGTCGGTACGGCCGGTCTGCTGCGGGCGAGCTGAGGCGGTCGCGATGGCGCGGCGGCGGGTTGAGTCGACGGTTCGGCCGGGTGACGTGGTGTACGTCGGGCCGGCTGCCAGTCCGCAGTTTTCCGCAGGTCGCGGGTTCTGTTTCCGGGTGATCCGGACGCACGACTGGACCACCACGTGGGAGGGCTGGGCGTGGCTGGACGGCTACCAACTCAACGCGGCCGGTGATGCGGTCGAGCGTCGGTCGATCTATGTCGACCTGATGGGGCTGCCTCCGGCGGTGCTGCCGCCGAAGCGGCGGTGAACGGGTGTGGTGTCGGCGCGCCGCTGCGGAGCGCGCCGACACCACACCAGGGGCGGGAACGTGACCGATGGACATGAGAGGCGTTCAGGACTGTGAACCGATCAACGACGGCGCCGGGGCTGGCCGCGTCGTCTGCTGCGGCGAGCGTGCCGGTACGGCTGTGCCGGTGCGGGACGCGGCTTGCCCGGGACCGGACTGGCCCGCTGTGTGGCCGGTGTGAGGCGGCGCAGTGGCAGCGGTGCGCCGCGCCGCCGCAGGTGCCGCCAGAGTTCTGGTCGCATCCACCCCTAGCCGAAGCACTACAGGCGCGGCACATGGGGCGGGCGATGCGGGCCTTCCGCCAGCACCCATGGCATGGGGTGCCGTTGCCGCAATCGGTGCTGGGCGAATGGCTCCAGGTCACGCAGGCGCAGATCAGCCGGATCGAGAACGGCGGCACGGAACGGCGTCTGGACTGGTTGATGTTCGTCGCCCGGCGACTGCACATCCCGGCCGACTTGCTGTGGTTCGAGCTGATCGGCGAGAAGCCGGACCCGGCCGCTGACCCGACCAACTCGGAACCCGGCCCGCTCGCTCCGGCGACCTCCGCCGCGCTGGTGGGCGAGGAGCCGCCGGTGGTGTGGGACGACGTGATCGAAGCGCGCCGGGCGGCGGGCCGGGCGCTGGCTGCCTGGCGGGGCCGGGCGAAGTTGACGCAGCACGAGTTGGCCGCGCGGGCGCGGTGGGCGCGCGGGACGGTGGCGAACGTGGAGTGCGGTCAGCACGCGCGTCGAGCGTTCTGGCAGGCGTGCGACGAGACGACCGGCGCGGGCGGGGCACTGTTGGCCGCTGCCGACGCGGCGCGGGACATCGCGGACCGCTACGAGGAGCAGGAACAGCAGCACACCGGCATCCTCGGCGATCGCTCAGCCGCTGCGCCGGCCGATGGCGGGCACGCCAGCGATGCGGCAGAGAGCCCGGATGCCGGTCCGGACGTCGGCGCCGCGCAGGGCCGTGACGGCTGGCCGGCGGTACAGGTGGTGGTGTCGGCGGGCGCCACGGTGACGATCGAGGTCGGCGGCGACACGGGCGCCGGTGGGCGGCCGTTGCGGCTGGTGGTGGCGGCTGGTCCCGCGGTCCCGGAGACGGCGGCGGGCACTGAGTCGGCGGCGGATGCGCGGGTGTACTCGCTGGCGGAACGTCGGGGGCGGCGCTGATGCCGACCGACGCACGCGATCCCATCCACCTGCCGGCGGAGTTCTGGGACCGCGACGACGTGTGCGCCGCGCTCGCAGCCCGCGACATGGGGACGCTGTTCCGGCTGGTGCGCCAGTACAGCGGCGCCAGTCAGACCCGGATCGGCATCGTGGCGGGCATGGCGCAGAGTTACGTCAGCGACATCGTTCGCGGTCGCACGCAAGTCATGGCGCACGACGTGTTCGTCCGCATCGCAGGTGGCCTGCACATGCCGGATGCGGCACGGGCACGCCTCGGGCTCGCCCCGATCCCTGGTCGTGGCTCCGGTGCAGGTGGGCTGTCGCTGACCACGGCTGGTGACTCGTGGGCGGGCGATCGGCTCGGGTCGTGGCGCTCCGCTCCGGGGTGGTCGTAGTGCCGCCGCGACCGGCTCCGTTGAGCCCGCACGCGTCGCCCCGGCACTTTCTCGGGGCGGAGTTGCGTTCCTGGCGCGAGCGGCGGGGGCTGTCGCTGGCGGAGTTGGCAGGTCGGGTCTTCATCGGCGCGGATCTGCTCCGCAAGGTGGAGCGGGCGCAGCGCACGGCGACAGCGGAGCTGATCAGCGCGTGTGATGCTGCGCTGGATGCGGGCGGCGTGTTGGTGCGGTTGCTGGCCTACGCCGAACACCTGGCTGCCGGACCGGACGTCGCGCTGTCGACGTCTCCGCTGCCGGTTCCTCGGCTCGGCCCGGTGCCGGAACCGCCGGTGCCCGAACTTCGGCCGGTGTCGGTGCGGCTGACGATCGCCGCCGAGATTGACGGCGTGCCGGTCGTCGGCGGCGCGGCGGACGGCGGGGGCGGGGCGGACGGCGGGGGCGGGGCGCGAGTCTACTCCTTGGCGGGGCGGCGGCGACGTCGTGATGAGCGGTGAGCACGGTGGGCGAGCGTCGCGGCGATGCTGCGCGGCGACTGGCCGCGCAGGCTGGGACGGCCAGCCTCGTCCTGGCGCTGAGGCTGCCGCGCCGATCGGACGGCCGGGCGGGGGCGGTCGCATGCTGAGGCTGACCGACACGCAGGTGCACCTGTTGTTGGCGATGAGCGAGCCGCACAACGTGCACGTGAAGCAGAACTACGCGTGGATCGCGCGGCGTCCATACCCGGTGGCCGACTTGTACGCGTTGCGCGCGGCAAGGCTGGTCCAGGGTGTGAAGGCGATCCAGGGGGCGCGCGGCCTTCGGCGTTTGGAACTGACCGAGCGGGGCGCGGCTGAAGCGCTGCGGCTCACCGCTGAACGCGCCGCCCGGTCGGCAGACGCCGCCGCGACGACGCCGCTGGAGGTCACCTCAGCGGTTGGTGCTGATGTGGCGGCAGCGGACGACGGTGCTGACGCTGTGCGTGACGATGGCTCGCCCGCCACTACCCCAAACGACCTGTTGCGGCTCGCTCGGCTGGCGACGTCGTCCCAATCGCGTCCGGGTCAGCCGATGTCGCGGCAGGAACTGGCCGACGCGGTGAACGCGGCAGTACAGGCAAGCACCGGCCGCGCGTCCACGTTGGACAGGAACGCCATATGGAAGCTGGAGGCTGGCCGCCATCGATGGCCGGCGGCAGCGACTCGGGCCGGGTTCCGGGCGGTCCTCGGCGCCGAGCGAGACACCGACCTCGGTTTCTACATCATCCGCGGCACGCAGGCTTCCGCCTCCTGCGGCGAGCCGCTCACCTCGGCCGCTGGTGCTGCCCCTACGGCGATGAGCCGCGACTGCGAACGGAGTGAGGCGACATGACACCTGCGACGAACCTGCGCGGCATCGGCGTTGCGGGGCGGCGGTGATGACGGTGGCGCTGCCGGCGGCGTGGATGTGGTCGAACGCGAGCGCCGCCGTGATCGGCGGGGAGCTGCTGTGTTTGCCGGTCGTCGGAGCGGTGGGCTCGTTCAGCGTGCACAGACCGGAGGGAGCGTCTTAAGGAGCTGGGGCGCAGGCGGACGGTTGGGCGTCCAGCGCGTCATCGCACGAGTGAAAGCGACGTGACAGGAGGACAAGGTGGGACCAGACGGGTTCGGTGATCTTCTGGCTGCTCGGGCCGCGTACACGCGGGCCGGCTGGTATGCGCTGCCGCAGCCGTTGCCGGAAGCGGTCGTGGATCGGTTGTGCGGCAGCGTGACGCACATCAGCGGGCAGGATCGGCCGGAGGTGGTGTTCGAGGACGGTAGCCGGGTGGTGCGGGCGCTGCACGGCTGTCACCGGTTCGACGCGGCGTGCGCGGCGTTGACGCGGCTGCCGCCGTTCGTGGCGCTGGCCGAGACCCTCGTCGGTGAGCCGGTGTACGTGTACCAGTTCAAGGTGAACCTGAAGCAGCCGTTCGAGGGTCGGGCGTGGCCGTGGCACCAGGACTTCGCGTTCTGGCTGCGCGAGGACGGCATGCCGACGCCGAACGCAGTCAACATCGCGGTGTTCCTCGACGACGTCCACACCGGCAACGGCCCGCTGACGGTGATCCCGGGCAGTCACCGCCTAGGTCTGCTCGACATCGACACTGCGCCACGGTCGGCGGGCGGGCGGGACTGGCGGCGGCACGTGTCGGCGGACCTGGAGTACATGGTCGCTGAGGAGCGGGTGGCGGTGCTCGCTGAAGATCTGGGCCGATATGTCGCGGTCGGTGGGCGCGGGACGTGTTTCGCGTTCCACCCGAGCATCGTGCACGCCTCGTCGAACAACGAGTCCGCGGACCGGCGCGCCATGCTGCTGATCACCTACAACGCGGTCGGCAACGCGCCACCGTCGCCCAGCCGCCCACCGTTCCTGGTCGACCGGGACACGACGCCGCTCACGGCGGATGGCGGCTTCTCGTGGTGAGCCAGTGCTCGCGGCTGCGTCGTGACCAGTCGCCCGTCATGGCTTGGAGGTGCTGATGTCGTACGTGAATCCGGCGGCCTTGTTCGCCGGTACCGAAGCGCAGTATCTGCGGTTCCGCGCCGCCCACCCGGACGTGTTCCTGGACCTGATCGCCGCGCAGCGTCCGGCGGGGACGGTGCTGGATCTGGGCTGCGGGCCGGGCAGCATCGCGCTGCCCCTCGCGGATCGGGGTCGTGACGTGATCGCGGTTGATGTCAACCCGAGGATGATCGAGGCGGCCCGCGCGGCTGCCGCCCGCCGGATGACGCGGGGCAAGGTGCGGTGGCAGGTCGGCGATGCGCACGAGCTGAGCGGCGTCGGCCCGGTGGCGGGCGTGACGATCGGGGACGCGTTCCACTGGTTCGACCGGGCGCGGGTGCTGGCTGACCTGGATCGGCTTGTCGTGCCTGGCGGGTTCGTCGCGTTGGTGATGTCGTTCGCGGCCAGCACCGCGAAGCCGTGGTGGTACACCGTGGCCGATCAGGTGCTGCGCCGCCACCTAGGCGCGGTTCGCCATGCCGGGCCGGAGGCGATGTACGACCCGCCGCAGGGCGGCGACCACGAAACCATCCTGCGGGCCTCGCCGTTCAACCAGCTCACCGTCATGCGCACCGATCAGCTGTTGCGGCTGGATCTGGCGCAGGTGCTGGGCAACCAGTACACGCAGGCGTACTCCTCGCCGCCGCTGTTCGGCGAGCACTTCGACGACTTCGACCAGGACCTACGCGCCGCGCTGTGCGCGGCCGAGCCGTCCGGCGTCTTCGTCGCCACCGTACAACCAGCTCTGATCATCGCTCGACGTGGGGAGGACACGTGAAGATCACCATCATCGGGTGCGGCCGGCTCGGCGTCCCGTACGCGGCTGGCATGGCCAGCCTCGGCCATCACGTCCTGGGTCTGGACACCGACCCGGACACGATCGCGGCCCTGCGAGCCGGGAAAGCGCCGTTCGCGGAGCCGGGCCTGCCAGAGGCGATCACCGACGGTGCGGACTCGGGCCGGTTGACGTTCACCGACTCCTACGCCGACGCCGCCGACCACGCCGACGTGCATTTCCTGGCCGTGCCCACCCCGCAGGCGGCCGACAGCGACCACCACGACCTGAGCATCCTGTTCGCCGCCGCCGAGTCCCTCGCCCGGCACCTGCACCGGGACAGCCTGGTCGTGGTCAAGTCGTCGGTGCCCGCGGGCACCAGCGCCCGCGTCGCCGCCCGGATGGCCGAGATCGCCGGACCGGGCGTCACGATCGAGGTCGCCGCCTCGCCGGACTTCATGCGGGAAGGCTGCTCGATCGCCGACGTGCGCCGCCCGACCCGGATCGTGCTGGGTGTGCAGGCCGGCGGCTCGGCGGAGACGACGCTGCGGGAGCTGTGGGCGCCGTGCCTGGCGGCCGGGGTGCCGCTCGTGGTCACCGACTGGCCGACCGCGGAGCTGTGCAAGCTGGCCGCGAACGGGTTCCTGGCCACCCGCATCTCCTACGTCAACGCCCTCGCCGCGTTCTGCGGCGCGGCCGGCGCCAACATCGCCGACCTCGCCGCCGCAGTCGGGCACGACCCGCGCATCGGCGCCGACTACCTCACCCCCGGCCTCGGCTTCGGCGGCTCATGCCTGAGCAAAGATCTGCGCGGCTTCGTCGCCCTGGCCCAGTCCCTCGGCGTCGGCGACTCGTTCCGGCTCCTCACCGCGGTCGACGAGATCAACCAGCAGCGCCGCCAGCGCGCCGTGACCGCAACGCTGGACGCGCTCGTCGCCGCCGCCGGTCAGCCGGTCACCGTGTGGGGCGCGGCGTTCAAACCCGGCATCGACGACGTGCGCGACTCCCCAGCCCTCGACGTCGCCAATCGCCTGCACCAGGCCGGCGCCACGGTGACCGTCTACGACCCGCAGGCCATGGACCTGGCCCGCGCCGAATGCCCGCACCTGACCTACGCCACCGACCCGGTGACCGCCGTGGAGCAGGCCCGGGTGCTGCTGCACCTCACCGGGTGGCCGCAGTTCGCCGAGATCGACCCGGCGGACCTGCGACCCGCGCCACAGCCGGTGCTCATCGACGCGCGAGGCGGCCTGAGCCGGACCCGCTGGACCGGCGCGGGCTGGACCGTCTACCCCCTCTGACCGCTGCACGACCCATCGCCGACGCGCCCGGAGGTGCACCAGGTATCCCACATCGCACCACGAACCGAGTCTGCATTCAGCACCCGACAGCGAGGACTTTCCGTTGCGTATCACTGTTATCGGCGCCGGTCACCTGGGCGCGACCCACGCGGCCGGCATGGCCGAGATCGGCCACGACGTCATCGGCGTGGACATCGACCCGGCCAAGGTCGACACCCTCAACGAGGGCCGGAGCTGGTTCCACGAACCGGAACTCGACGAACTGCTCACCCGCAACCTGCAGACCGGCCGGCTGCGGTTCACCACCGACTTCAAACACGCC
Source organism: Dactylosporangium sp. NPDC051485 (assembly GCF_040682015.1). NCBI lineage: Bacteria > Bacillati > Actinomycetota > Actinomycetes > Micromonosporales > Micromonosporaceae > Dactylosporangium > Dactylosporangium sp. NPDC051485. Next base: position 5,263 of record NZ_JBFAZW010000032.1, on the reverse strand, counting down.
GCTGCCCACGGCCAGGTCCACTTCCTCGCCGTGGGCACGCCCTCCGGCTCGGACGGCGCCTACGACCTCGACCAGCTCCACAGCGCGGTCAACCAACTCGCCCCCTACCTGGAACAGCAGTGCCTGATCGTCGGCAAGTCGACCGTCACCCCCGGCACCGCCGAAAGCCTGGAACGCCTCGCCCGCGCCATCGCCCCCGCCGGTGACGGCATCGACGTGGCGTGGAACCCCGAGTTTCTCCGTGAGGGGACCGCGGTCGCCGACACCCTCACCCCGGACCGGATCGTCATCGGCACCACCACGACCGATGCCGAACGGCTGCTGCGCGAGGTGTACGCGCCGATCGTGCGCAGCCACGGCTGCCCCCTCGTGGTCACCGACCGGATCACCGCCGAGATGGTCAAGGCCACCGCCAACGCCTACCTCGCCACCCGCATCTCCTTCGTCAACGCCGTCGCCGAGATGTGCACCGCTGCGGGCGCCAACGTCACCGACCTCGCCGCCGCGATCGGTCACGACGTCCGCATCGGCCCGCACTACCTCGCTCCGGGACTGGGGTTCGGCGGCGGCTGTCTGCCCAAGGATCTGCACGCCTTCACCCGCCAGGCCGACACCGGCGGCATCACCCCGGCCGCGACACTTTTCCGCGCGGTCGACGCAATCAACCAGCACATGCGCCGCCGCGCCGTCGAACTGGCCCGCGAGGCGGTCGGGGGCACGCTGACCGGACGGGCCATCGCTGTGTGGGGCGCGGCGTTCAAAGCCGGGATCGACGACGTCCGCGACTCCCCAGCCCTCGACGTCGCCGAACAGCTCCACCGCGCCGGAGCGCAGGTCACCGTCTACGACCCGCAGGCCCTCACCGAGGCATACCGGGCCGCACCACACCTGGCCTACGCGTCGTCAGCCGTCGCCGCCGCCAACCGGGCACACCTCATCGTCGTCGCGACCGGCTGGCCGGAGTTCGCCGCGATCGACCCCGAGGCGCTCAGCGCCACCGTCGCCACACCGGCGATCCTCGACGCCCGCGGCGTCATCGACGGTGCCCACTGGACCGCCGCCGGATGGACCGTTCACGGGCTCGGCAGCCGCCCGTAGCGGGACCCCGGCATCGGGTGAGGCTGGGCCGCCGGCCTCACCCGATGCCGGCGCCAGACCCGCCAACCTGCCGACCATGTCCGCCGGTGACCGTCACCGGCATCGCGACGCCACCGAACGGTGCCTGCGCCAACGCGGACCGAACCGGCTGCCGGCCGTTGAACCGGAACGTCACCAACTCCGCCCCGTCCAGCTCGACCACTCCGAGGTCCATCGAACGCCGCTGCGCGACCCACGCCACCAGGCCCGCCGGGTCCGGCACCCCGGCCGCGAAGTGCAACAGCGTCGCGTACCAGATGTCGCGCCGGTACGACCTCTCAAACCAGCCGTCCGCGCCGAGCTCCACGCCGAGCCGGTCCGCGAAGTCGTCCGCAGCCGCCCCGACCGGATAGGCGCACACCATCACCCCAGACGGCGTCAACGTCAGCCCATCCAGCTGCAACCGCACCACAGCGGACTGCGCTGCCGCCCGAGCAAGCGCGCCCGCGCAGCGGGCCACCAACGGATCGGTCCCGGACAATCCCGGCCGATGCACCTCGATCGCCCGGACCGTCAGATGCACGGCATCACGGACACCGGTCGGCCAATGCCCGGAACCGCTCACCGCTACCAGCTCGGCGGTCACCTCGGCCAGTCGATCAGCAACCGGCCCGTCCGGCACCAGCACGGCCGACATTCCCCACCGCCCACCCGGCACCGGGGGCACATCGACAAAGTGGGAGCCCCGCAGCACGGCATCCTGGCCCTGCTCGAACAACCGGTCAAACCTCACCCGGAGCTGCGAAACGCTCGACCGCCGTCCCGCGGAGACGTCACCCTGAGTCGCCATCCGGGCAGCCTACGCGGATCGATCACCGTCCGACGCCCGGACCCGCTCACCCGACGCCCGTTCGGGTGGGGCCGTACACGGTCGACACCCGCGCGCCCCAGCAGAGCCACACCAGGTCCATCACCGCCTCGGGCTGCCCGCCGCGCTCTACCGTCAACCCTGCGGCAACCGCTGGCCGCCGCCACCGAGATCGTCACCAGGAGACAACACCGATGCACCCCACGCCCGCTCAGCCATCCCGGTCCGCAGACACGTTCACCCAGCTCGCCGAACTGGTCGCTGCCCTCGATCGGCGGTTCCCGGCCCATAACGGCCCGTTCGAACGGGTCTCGCGCCTGGCCGAGGAGGCCGGGGAACTCGCCGCCGCCGTGAACCACGCCGAGGGGATGGGCGTCAAACACGATAAGCACGGACCGCCCGATCTGGCCAACCTGGTCAAGGAGGTGGAAGACGTAATGCGCGCTGCGGTCAGCATCGCGCACCATTACGGCGTGCTCGAACAGGTCCGCGCCTCGATCGGCCACCACCATGCGCAGTACCGCGCACACGGATTCACTCCGGAACCGGCGTGACCGGAACGGCGCACCGCCAGCAGCACGCGCCGGGCGGCCGGCACGGTGGCGTCGGCGCCGCCCGTCACCGCTGCTGCGTGATCGTGCCCCGATGCCCGCGCGCGTGGCTCGCGCAGGCCGGGGTATGGGTGTCAAGCTGTGAGGGTGACGCGCGGTGTTGCCGGACGGCCGGCATCCGGAGCGGGGCCGGCAGTGCCTGACCCCGACCGCTGGCATGCGATGGAGCAGCGGCGCCGCAAGCTGGCCGAACGCCTCGGCCGGGTCCTGGCCCACCCGAACCCGGACGACCGGCCCGGCACGCTGGGTGATGTCGTGGCCGGGGCGGCGGTCCGGGTCCGGTGGCCCTCGGCGATTGACGCGCATATCGCGTTTGACCAGGCGCCATCGCTGATCGGGATGGGCGCGCAGTACCAGCGGTTCGCCGGGCGGGGCGGCGTGGTGCTGGTGATCCACTGCATCGCGGACAGCATGGACGACTGGAGCTTGGTCGTGCCGTTCGAGCCGTTCACCGCGCCGGTGCTGGTCTGCCTGGACGACATGGACGGGCAGTGCCTGGCCGTGTACGACGACAGCCCCGAGGCCCGCGACGCGCTGTCCACGCTGCACGTGCGGCTCCTCAGAGCGTTCGGCGACCGGCAGGCCGCCATCGATGCGGGCACCCTGCCGCCGGACGCCTAAACCGGCACCGCCGGACTCGCCGAACGCCGAACGCCCGGCGTTCAACTACGTGCGTTGCGGGCCTGCTCGGCCAGGTCGGGGCGGCCCATCAACCGGGCGATCGTGCTGGCCGCGCGGCGGCGCTGTTTGGAGGCGCTGGGCTCGCTCAGCCCGTACGCCGCCGCGACGTCGCGCAGCCGCTCACCGTCGAGGTAGGTGCGGATGAGCAGCGCGGCCTGCACGTCGGTGATCCGCTGTCGTCCCGGCGCCGCGTTGACCTTCGTGATCAGCTCCTCCAGCAGTTCGCGGGGCGTGACCAGGGTGTTCAGGACGCTGTCGGCCAGGTCTCCGGCGGCGGCTGGGGCGTGACCGTTGACGGCGGTGTCCAGGTCGATCCACGTCCGCGGCCGGCGTTTGCGTCCGGACGCGTGGGTGTAGGCGGCGTCAACGAGGCGGTTGAACACGTACGCGCCGGACAGGTCCAGGCGGTGCAGGGCGAACAGGAACTCCCGGGCGATGGCCAGGTGCCGTTCCCGCTTGTCCGCGCCGCTGAGCGGGTCCCGCAGTTTGTTGGCCTGGCTGCGCAGCAACGGGTGCGCGGTGCCCAGCGCGTACAGGTTCCATTCGCCGCGCTCGGTGCGGGCCAGGCCGGCGAGGTGCCGCCACGCGGCGTCCTTGCGTTCCTGCGGCAGTTTGCCGCGCACCAGCGGCTCGCGGAAGTCGAGCATGACGAGGGGCGTCATCGGCCGGTGCGGGTAGAGCACGGTGGACGGGATGGTGACGGTCAACAGGGTGATCGCGGCGTGTTCGATCTGGCCGAGCATCGACAGGTCGGGCTTCGACGCGATCGGCTCGGTCGGGGTGTCGGGCAGGGTGGTGTTCCGCGCGGGCACGCCGGGGTTGGGCGTGTCCGGCGGTGACGACGGCGGGCGCGGGGTACGCACGGGCTCGTGTCCTCCCAACGGCACAGGTTGGCTGTTGCGGGACACGCCGGGACCGCCTTGCGGCGGATGGTGACACCGGTCCGCGTCGACCGGTGCGCGGGTCTCCCGGCGTGCTGCGGACACCGCCGGGACATCGAACAAGCGTACGGAACATGTGGGCGGGGAGCCACGCTATTGCGCGCGAACGGCCCCCCGCGCCCCCGCGCGCTCCGCTCCACCCAACCGCAGGCGGCCCGGACACCTCCCGGCGTCGAGCCGACCCTGACCACGAGCCTACGCGGCGCCGCCCAAGATCCTTTGCCCTGAGACGGCAACTCCAGTCCGGCCGCCTTCCCATGGAGTAGGTGAACACTCCGCCCTCCCGGGCGACCGGCGAGCGAGTCGGCCCTGTTCAAGATTTTCTGCGGCGAGACGGCAAGTTCTGTCGGGGCCGCTTCCCATGCAGGAGGTAGGCGCGAATCGGCGCCGTTCGCGGGGCTAGGCGTTCACTCGGAGGTATCGCCCGAAACCGGCTTTTGCCCCGAATCGGGCACACGCGCAGGCGCTCTGACCTGCGGTTCTCCAATTCGCAAGATCAATCTGTATTCCCTATGTAGGGGCGAAACGCGCCGGGTGCGGCGTCGCCCCCTCGGGCACAGCCGGCAGAGCTGCCGGTGTGCCCGCTCTCCGGGGGCCCCGGCACCGCCAAGCGCGGCGCGGGCTTCTCATCCGAATGCCGATCCCCGCCCGCTGTGGGCGGATCGGTGGTGTCAAGGAGGCACATGCACGTCATGGAGACGATCGCAGGAACGATCATCACCGATGGTCCGCCATTGTGGGCGGGCTCCCCCCTCGATTGGCCGGACAGTCTCGGCCAGTGGCTCACGAACGTGCCGACCCACCTGGCGGCGTGGTGGCACGCCGCCGGAGCGCTGTGGTTGCCGTGGGCGCCGCTGCTCGTCCTCGCCGTGGTCCTCGCCGTGTTCGGCGTGCGGCTGACGCTGCGGGCGTTGTGGCGGCGGGCGGCGGGCGGCGGGTACTGGGTGGCGATCACGCCGCCCCGGTCGGTCGACGCGGCTCGCTGGCCCCTGGTGTGGCGGCGCCTGGCCGGTCTCGCGCTGCGGGCGCGGGGCGGCCGGTGGTCCCTCGCGCGTCCGCCGCTCGCGTTCGAGGTGTACGCGGAC